>CBESZZ010000421.1:0-4257 GCA_965534055.1 uncultured bacterium
TGTACTTCAAGTGCGAGAACCTGCAGAAGGTGGGGGCCTTCAAGGCGCGCGGCGCAATCAACGCTGCCTTCGCCGCGCCGGAGAACATCACGCGTCCCGGCTTCATCACTCACTCTTCTGGCAATCACGGCCAGGCCTTGGCGTTCGCTGCTGCGACGCGGGGCGTCCCAGCGATCATCGTGATGCCAGACGACACGCCAGCGGTCAAACGCAACGCGGTCGAGGGTTACGGCGCGCGTGTTGAGCTTGTGCCGCGTGCGGATCGCGCGACGGCCTGCGCGCGATTGGCCGCGGAAACCGGTGCGCATGTGGTGCATCCGTTCGAGAATCCATTCGTGATTGCGGGGCAAGGAACCGCGGTCCTTGAATTGCTCGATGAAGTGCCCGATCTCGATGCGGTGATCGTGCCCGTTGGAGGTGGCGGCCTGGCTGCGGGCACAGCACTCGTTCTCGAAGCAGCGCCCCTGCCGATCAAGCTGTGCTTGGCCGAGCCAGCAGCAGTAGACGATGCGGTCAGTTCGTTGGAGACCGGCAAACTCCAGCCAGGTCCGTCGCCCGACATTGCGACGCTCGCCGACGGATTGCGCACAGGACTAGGCGCACCCAACTTCGAGATTCTTCAACGCGTGGGCGCCACGGGCTTTCGTGTGTCGGAAGACGCAATGCAGATGGCTGGGTACGACCTGATGCAGCGCATGAAGCTGCTGGTCGAACCTTCCGGAGCGACGGTGCTGGCCGCAATCCGAGAGCACAGCGCGGCGTTCTCCGGCATGCGGGTGGGGGTGATCTTGAGCGGCGGCAACACCGACCTGTCCTGGTGGCCGGGTTTCGTATTCTAGTTTGCCACGCTCAGTCCTGCAGTCGCTTGAACAGCCAAGCCTTCGCGACGGACCACTCGCGCTTCACGGTCCGTGGTGAGATGTCCAAGGCTGCTGCGGTCTCCTCAACGTCGAGCCCGCTGAAAAAGCGAAGCATGACGATTTGAGCCATCCGTGGGTCGCGGGCTTCCAGCGTGTTGAGCGCCTCATCGAGGGCTAGAAGGTCCAAGTCCCCGGCGCCGTCTGCATTGGCTAGCTGGAGCTCTGGTTCGAGTTCCACGCGTTGTTTGTCGCCGCCGCGCTTCTCAGCGCTGACCCGGCGATGGCGTTCTACGAGGATTCTGCGCATCGCTTGTGCGGCGGATGCGAAGAAGTGGCGTCGGTTCTCCCACTCGGCGTTCGAGTCCTGCATCAGGCGGAGGTACGCCTCGTGCACCAGCGCCGTGGCCTGCAGCGTGTGGTCGGCGGGTTCAGATCGCATGCGCGCTCTGGCCAAGCGGCGAAGCTCTTCGTAGATCGTCTGCAGGAGGCGGTTCGATGCGTCCTGCTCGCCGTCGCGCACCGCACCGAGAAGCATGGTGACCTCTGCCTGCGCGGCTGCAGTGTCAGGCGTTGGTGTTCCCATGGATGCCCCGATTGCGGGATCCGGTGACGGTTCAGACGAAGGATCCAAGGGCGGGTTCACTGGCGAAGTATCCGCTGCCGCGGACGGTTGCGGGGAAGTGCCGGATAGTTTTTTCTCTGAAGTCCAACGAATCGCGCATTAGGCGTCTCCGACGCCTCTCCAACCTCTGAATTTCGGCCTACTCTTCTGCGCAATGACGAATCAAGCCGAGCGATGGGACCGGGTAAAGGCGCTGGTCGCGGATGCGCTAGAGCTGCAGGGCGCCGACGAACGACAGCAATTCTTGACCGAGGCGTGCGGCACCGATGTGGAGCTTCGCGAAGAAGTCGACGAGCTGCTTTCGGCCGATCAGGACTCGACGAAGTTTCTCGACACACCGCTGGTGGTCGATGCCGAGCTTAGCGATTCGCTGCTGGGCCTTGTCGGGGAGCTTGCAGTAGGCACCCGCGTGGGGGCGTACGAGATCACCGGGAAGCTGGGCGAGGGCGGGTTCGCCATCGTCTACTCGGCCGAGCAGCATGAACCAATCCGGCGTTCCGTGGCTTTGAAGGTCGTGAAGCCCGGCATGGATTCTGCGCAGATCCTCGCGCGGTTTGATGCCGAGCGCCGCACGCTCGCGAGATTGCGACACCCACACATCGCGGCGGTGTTGGATGCAGGAACGACGAGCACGGGGCATCCGTACTTCGTGCTCGAGCGCGTGCACGGAGTTCCGATGACGCAGTATTGCAAGGACGCGCGGCTGGCTCCGGAACAGCGCATCGAGCTGTTTCTGCAAATGAGCGAAGCGGTACAGCACGCGCACCAGAAAGGCATCGTGCACCGCGACATCAAGCCGTCGAACGTGTTGGTGGAAGAGATTGATGGGGTGGCTTCCGTCAAGGTGATCGACTTCGGAATCGCCAAGGCGCTCTCTGGTGAAGCCGCGGGTGAGGATTGGCTAAACACCTTGACGGGTGCCGGAATGATGATCGGCACTCCCGACTACATGAGCCCTGAGCAGGCAAGCATGGAGTCGGTAGACATCGACACACGCGCAGACGTCTACTCCATGGGCGCCTTGCTATATGAGCTCCTAGCGGGATCGCGACCGTTCGATCGAGCGACGCTGGCGGGTGCCGCGGTGATGGAGATTCGTCGCGTCATCTGTGAGGTTGAACCGCCGAAGCCGTCTACGCGCATCACGCAGATCGAGAAGGAAACCGGCGAGACCGACCTGGCTCTCGACAGGCGTAAGCTACGAGGCGATCTCGACTGGATCGTCATGAAGGCGCTCGAGAAGGATCGCGATCGGCGGTACCCGTCTGCCTTGGCGTTCGCTGAAGACCTGCGTCGACATCGTGACCACGAACCTGTCTTGGCGGGGCCTCCCACCGTGGGCTACCGCCTCGCGAAGTTCGCGCGCCGGAACCGTGGATTGCTCGCCGCGATGGTGTGCATTGGTTTGGCGTTGGCGACAGGGTTGGGCTTTGCGATCTCGGGCTTCATCACCGCGCAGGAAGAGCGCGACGTGGCTCGAGCGGCAGAATCCTCAGAGCGTGAAGCCCGGGGCCGCAGTGAATCGGCGCTGGCCGAAGCTCAGACGGTCAGCGACTTCTTGGAATCGATGCTGGAGTCTGCGGAACCCCAGGCCGGCGGCCATGAAGTCACGGTCAGGGAGCTTTTGGATTTCGCGGCAGAAGACGTTGTTGGGCTCGACGAGGAACCGATTGTTGCCATGCGGCTACGTCGTGTGTTGGGCAACACCTACCGATCGCTAGGGAGTCTCGAAGAGGCGGAAACGCATCTGGTGGCAGCCTTGTCACTGGCAGAGAAGCACCTGGGCCGAGACGACGAGACGACGATGTGGTTGGTCCGCGATGTGGCCAATCTACGCATCACGCAAACTCGCAGCGAAGAAGCCGAAGCGTCCATTCGCGATCTACTGCAGCGTGCGGAGGCGCGGTTTGGCCCGAACCACGAGATCACGCTGGCCGCGAAGGTCATGCTTTCGTCCAGGATGTTCGAACTTGGGCGGCTTGAAGACTCTGTCGCGATCTCGGAGCAAGTTGTCGAGGCGCAGGCTGCGTTGTACGGCCCGGATTCTGAGGCGGTCATCTCGACGAAGGGCAACCTGGCGATGATGTACATGCGCCTGCTCCGCCACGACGATGCGCTGACTTTGGCGAAGGAAGTCGTGGAGCTCTCGACCAGCGTGAACGGTTCCGAACACCCCTCAACGTTGCGCGCGACCCATGTCTTTGGCACAGCGCACATCGCCAGCCAAAACTACAAGGGTGCGATCACCATCTTCGACGACCTCTTGGAACGCAGTCGGAAGGTTTACGGGCCTGACCACATGGCGACGATGGGTTCGATGAACATGCTGGCCCTTGGTCTGCAGCGCGACATGCAGCTCGACCGCGCAGAGAAGGCCTACACAAACTTGGTCGAGACCCAAGAGCGTGCTTTGGGCAAGAACCACCGCCAGACCATGATGGCGTTGCACAACTTCGCGATGCTGCAGCAGGCCCGCGGCAAGCTGGAGGTTTCGGAGTCCATGCTCGTGGATGCGGTGGCTCGCATGACAGAGACCCGCGGTCTGAACCACTTCGAAACCGTCACGGGCACGTACCACTTGGCCAGCGTGCGCGGCGACTTGGGACGCTATGAAGAGGCTGCGCCGATGTTTCAGGAGTCGGTCGAAGCGCTGCTTGAGATCTTGGGCCCAGTACATGTCCCGTCCCGCGAAGCGCTCTTCCACCACGGCCGGTTCTTGAGCGAGTGGGCCGATCGTGATCGCAAGACGAATGGGGGTGTCGACGACGAACTCGT
>CBESZZ010000422.1:0-4254 GCA_965534055.1 uncultured bacterium
CGAAGGCTCGGGGTTGGGGCGGTCGGGCACGGTTGGACTTCTTGAGGTGGTGCGAAACGGCAAAGTGCACGTCTGGTTTGCGCGGGTGTGGGACCGCGATCAGTCGATGCTGCAACCAGTTGGCCTGCGATCGAATTCTGGGTTTGCACCTCGATCTCGCCAAACGCAAAGCGTGCCCATGGCGCGGAACTTCTGCATTCTGCGCGAACAAGTCGCGTGCTGTGCGCGGTTCCGCGGCATGGTGGACCCGAGGCAATGACGGTTCCCGAATTCACCATCCTGCAGCATGACGACCAGTTGGTGGCCGTGAACAAGCCAAGCGGCCTCTTGGTGCATCGATACGAGGAATCCATCGACCGGGTGTTTCTGCTCCAGCTTCTGCGGCGACGCATCGGCCAGCCGGTGTGGCCCGTGCACCGGTTGGATCGTGCGACCTCGGGCGTGGTGGTGTTCGCGCTCTCGGCGGATGCCGTCGCAGGCCTGCATGCCTCCGTGGTTTCCGAGGACACCAAGAAGTGCTACCTCGCGTTGCTTCGTGGCGATGTCCCTGAGGAGTTCGAGAGCGTCCGCGAGCTGACGAGCGAGCGAGGCGTGAAGCAAACCGCCCACACGTCGTTCACGAAGCTACTGGGATTCGACCGCGCGAGTTTGGTTCGGGTGCGTGTGCACGGTGGTGGTCGCCGCCATCAGATTCGACGCCACGCCAACCACCTCGTGCACCACGTTTTCGGCGACACCACCCATGGCAAGGGACGCGACAACCGGATGTACCGCGAGCGCTACGGGCTGCACCGGCTTGCACTCCATGCGAGTTCCATCGAGTGCGTTGCCCCAAATGGTGCCGCGTTGCTCCTGCGCGCGCCGCTGCCGAGCGACTTCTTCGACCCACTGCAGCGCATCGCGGTTGCTGCTGGTGTGGAGCCAGCGATTCTTCACGAGGTCTTGGCTCGCGAACTCGGAGATGGCTTCGGCCCTTGATCGCCGCCCTGTACCGGGTGATTCTGCCGCCGCCAATCGATAGGGCTGATCCAACTTGCTGAGCTACCTGACCATCACCAACGACCGCGCCCAGCTTGAGCGCGCGCAGGAAAGCCTGAAGGCCGGGCGTCGCTCTGGCCCTGACGGCGGCGGGTCGGTTGCTTGGTTCGTCGTCGAACCCAGCGACTACGGGTTCAATGCAGCTCAGGCCCTGAACTACGGCCTCGATCAAATCGCTGCGTCTACGACTGGCGCTGCTTCTGAGTGGGTGGCTTGTGTGCACCAGGATCTGCTGTTTCCGGATGGGTGGCACGGCCGGTTCAGCGCGGCGCTCGCCGCCCTGCCTAAGGATGCGGCGGTGGCGGGAATCGTCGGTACGCAAGCCAACGGGCGCTACCGCGGCCACATTCTCGACCCCAATGGTCACTGCTACTGGCCGTCGTTGCCTGCACCGGTCAGCACGCTTGACGAGTGCGTCTTGGCGCTGCGCGTGCGATCCGGGTTGCGGTTCGACGAAGCAACCCCTGGCTTTCATTGCTACGGCGCGGATCTCTGCCTGCAGGCTCGTGCCGCGGAGCATTCTGTTTGGGCCGTGGACGCGCCTCTGCAACACCTCTCCACGGGGACGGTGGACGAGCACTACGAGCGCGCTTCAGCTTGGCTGATGGAGAAGTGGGGGGCGACCCATGGCCATGTGCTAGCAACACCCGCAATGCTGCTGCAGGATGAGGAGCGCGCATCGTTCCTGCATCGATTTGCTCACCGTTTGCGTCGCCGCAAGGACCGTCTTGCGCGAAACAAGAACGCGCAACGGGTCGACAAGATCGTGCCGGTCACGCCGGGGAATTCGTGAGCGAAGCGGCCGAGCCCGCGCAACAGCCGGTGCTGGTTGTTGCGTACTACTTCCCGCCGCGAGGCGGAGCGGGCACGCAGCGTTTCGCGCAGTTTTGTCGACACTTGCCAAGTTTCGGTTGGCGGCCCGCGGTGCTTTGCGCAGCGCCGGACGCCAGTGATCCGTATGCGCCCATCGATGACCCGAGCTTGTTGGCTTCCGTGGGTGATCCGCTCGAGATTGTTCGAATGCCTTCCGATGCTGGTTCGGGGGGTGTGGCGACCGCCATAGCGCGCAAGCTGCGACTTACGGTGGACGCCGAGCCCTGGGCACGCGCTGCGTTCTCCGACGCCAGTCAGTTGGTCGAGCGCCACGGTTGCCGCGCGGTCATCACCACGCTTTCACCCTTCGCCTGTTGGCGTGTTGGCGCGCATCTTCAGAAGACCTGTGGTCTGCCTTGGATCGTGGATCTGCGCGACCCTTGGGTCTTGGACGGGTGGTTCTCCTGGCGTACGCGGATGCATCTTGAGTTGCACCGGCGACAGATGCGCCACGTGCTCCGCACCGCAGATGCAGTGGTCGCGAACACCAAGGAAGCGCGCAAGGCCTTCATCGAACTTGGTGCTGAACCACAAAAGGTGGTCGCGATCGAGAACGGCTTCGATGGTTCGCAGTTCGAACGACTGCGCGACGTGCCACCGTCGACTCCCTCAACCGACACGTTCGACCTAGTGCACGTGGGAACATGGCATGGTGCGGATCTCCCGCCTGGCCTCACGGCGAATCGCGCGACGCGCTTTTACACACGGCATATCGCGCGCCTTGGACGAACCGGGTTCTACCTGCTTCACGCGCTGGCCCGACTCGAACCGGAGTTTCGCGACGTGGTCCGGGTGCACGCATACGGAAGGCGGGAGGCATCCCACGAACGCCTCGCGCAAGAACTCGGTGTCGAAGCGCAGCTCGCGTGGCACGGCTACACCAGCCACGACGACGCGGTGGTGGCGCTGCTCCATGCCGACGCAGTGTTCGTGCCGTTGCACGGTCTGCCATCAGGCGAGCGTGCCTTGCTGACTCCGGGCAAGCTCTACGAAGCGATCGCTTCAGAGCGTCCGGTGCTCGCGGCGTTGCCCGCAGGCGACGGCGCCGACTTAGTCCGCGACACGGAAGCTGGCGTCGTGGTGGATCCGGAGGACGCGGACGAGATCGCGGATGCGATCCGAGCGCTCGTCGCAGCCTGGCGGAACGGCTCAGCGTCCCTCGGCGCGCGACGCGAGGCCGTGTCGGCCTACGAGCGTCGTGAACTCACGTCCAAACTCGCCGCGGTGTTGGACGACCTGACACGCCGTCGCTGACCGCGAGGGTTCGGTCTACATGAAGTGGCGGACCAGGAAGATCACGCCCAGAATCAGGGCTGCAAAACCCAGCGGCGTGCGCACGGCGTTCAGCTTTGCCTGGAACTGATCGGCCTTGTTCGGACCGGCGTCTGCGGCTGCGGGCTCCTTGTCCTTGTTCATGAAGGACTGGATGGTGCCGAGGCCCAGCATGAAACCGAGCAGCAGGCCGACGAAGACTGCTACGACCAACAAGATGCCCCAGAGACCGGCCGAGAACATGCTGCCGATGTTTGGCAGGATGTCGAGCAGGTAAATCACCCCGATCACCAGCAGTGCGATGCCGATGATGCCGTGGAATGGCGCCAACTTGTCCAAGGTCTCCTTGGCGTTCGGTGACTTCGCAATGATCGCGCCAGAAGCGGCGATGACTCCGGCGAGGATGAGAATGATCAGGAAGAGCAGGTACATGGGCGGGATCTCCAGATGGAAAGGATGCGTTCGAAGCCGTGACCGTAGTCACGCGCTGGGGTCGTCCAATGGAAATCGGCATCGGAACGTCCGTTCCTGAGGCCTTTTCAGCGAATTCGCGACGGCTTGCGAAGCCACGCGGATCGATCGTCGGTCTTCGCGACATGCCGCCAGCGAAGGGGCAGCGTCCGCTGAGGTTCAGCGACTGCCGATCGTCAGCCGCAGTGCCCGCGACGTGATCAGGCTCCGCATGTTCACGCCAGGGTCGACCGCGAAGCCCTGGGTATAGAAGACGGCGCCAAGCAATGCCGGATCCGTGGGCAGAGCGAGATGCCACTCGGCGACGGACGATGTCGTCATTGTGGTCAGCACGGCGAGCGGATCGATCCAGAGCGTGCACTGCGGCAGTCCAGATGCCGTCAAATCGAACGGCAGCGCGCCACCTGCCCAGCTGGTGCTCGAAAAACCCATCGCCAAGAACGTGAGACCGGGCATAGGGACCGGTGCAATGCCCACGCTCCACGAGGACCCTGCCCAGGGTTGTTTGCCCCCGATCGGCGCGATGAACAGCGGACCGAGGCTGCCAGGGCAGCTCGAGCCGAACGCGGAAACCTCAGGCATGAAGCGCGGGATCAGTCC
>CBESZZ010000423.1:0-4252 GCA_965534055.1 uncultured bacterium
CGGGATCGACGAGGCCCGCATCGAGGTGCGGCGCCCCCGACCGCGAGATCTAGACGGCGATCAGGGCGGCCGCGTGCGAGTCGAACCAAAAGTTCGCCCCGCTCAGTAGACCAAAAACCTCGTCCGCAACACGGATCGGGGTCAGGTTGCTAACGTGCTTCGCGCATGGATCTCTCGGCAACGTTGGTGTTCTTGGATGTCGTCGGACTCGCTCTCGGCCTCGCGCTGATTGCGTGGTTCGCGATGGCGCAGCCTCGTCCAGTCTTCGAGCTGTGCGTCTGGGGTGCGTTCGGACTAGTGCTCGTGTTCGCTGCCCTACGCTTGGCTGATGGATTGCCCCACACGGGGTTCGCCAGGCTGCGCCTTCTCGTGCACGCGTGCTCATGCGTCTGGCTACCGAGCATTGGACTGCAAGGCATACTCATCCTGCTGCGTCGATCCGACGCAGCCGTGTCGGGCAAACGAAGACTCCACGTTTGGTTTGCGGTGCTGGCGATCCTCACGTTCATCGTCGGCGAAGGCCTGTATCTGTACGCCAAACGCGTCGAACCGTTTCGTCTTGAAGTAACGCAACACACACTCACCACAGCTCGATTGTCGGGACTCGGTGAACCGAAGACAGTCAAAGTCGCGGTCGTTGCCGACCTGCAAACCGACCACATCGGCGACTACGAGCGCGAAGTGTTCGCCACACTAGACGCGGAACGCCCCGACCTGATCTTGTTCGCAGGCGACTACATCCAAACCGGTTCGAAGGACGTATTGGAGCGCGAGCGTTCAGCGCTCGCAGCGGTGATCGACGGGCTGCAGCACCCGCCGCGACTCGGAATATTCGCCGTCGAAGGCGACGTCGACTTCATGACTCCGCAAGGCGAGATCGCTGCTCTGATGGGCAGCAAGGCACGCGTCCTGAACAACGCATTGGAGGTTGTGATCCCTGGCGTTCTGCAGGTCGCCGGCCTCACGCTTGCGGGGTCACGCCAACCCATGCCGCCGTGGCTCGATCAGGCCATTGATGAGTTCGCCGGGTTCACGGTGATTGTCGGCCATGCGCCTGACTTCGCCTTGCCTTGGGCGGAGCACGGAAGCGATCGCCCACTGCTCTACGTCGCGGGACACTGCCACGGCGGGCAAGTGCAGATTCCGGGTTTCGGTCCCCCCATCACGTTGTCCAAGATGCCTCGCCATCTCGTCACCGGGTTTCACGAGCTCGGGGATGGTTGGCTTCACGTCAGTCGTGGCGTGGGCATGGAGCGAGGTGCGGCACCACGCATCAGGCTCTTCTGCCGACCGGAACTCTCGATGATCACGCTGCGCGGCGACGGGGACTGACCGAAATCGACTCGTTCGGGTCTACGGCCGAACGAACCAGCACGCCAGCCGACGTGCCAAGGCTTTGGTACATTCCATTCCGCGAATGCTGCACCCGTGGATCGCGCTGGCCATCTAGAGTCGCGACGATGCACCGCGCTTCCCGCATTGGGGATCCACGGCCGTCGCCCGCGACGTCTGCCAAGATTCTTCGCCTTACGCTGCTCAGCCTCGCGCTGAGTTTCACCTGGACACTAGCTGCTCCGGCGCTGCGCGCGCAGGTGCGCCCGCCGAACGGACCACAGTCGATTCCTGCGACGTGGCACGCGTTGGTTGGTGGACGCGTCGTCACCGAACCCGGCACCGTGTTCGAACGCGCGATCGTGGTGGTTCGCGATGGTCGCATCGTCGAAGTTCGCGAGATGACGGACGACTCGGCTCCTTCGCCAGCTGGCGCGAGGGTTTGGGACTGTGAAGGGCTGACGATCTACGCAGGATTGATCGATGCGCACGTCCCGATCTCGGTCGACCGACCTGAGTCGGGCACGGTCGGCACACACTGGAACGTCAAGGTCACGCCCGAACGATCGGCGCTGCAAACCACAGCTCTCGATGAAGACTTGCGCAGTGCACTTCGCGGCCTCGGCATCGCGGCGGCGGCAATTGCACCAGACAACGGCATCTTCCGCGGCAGCGCTGCGGTGGTGCTGGTCGATGACCCACAAGAGTCGGGATCGCGGTCCACCGCGGGCGTCGTGAAGCCGTTCGCCTACCAAGCCATCGGCTTCGACCAAAGCGAAGGCTACCCCGGCGCCGCCATGGGTGTGATCGCGCTCATGCGCCAAACGTTCATGGATTGCACGTGGCACGCCGCGGCGAGCGCTGCCTTCGACTCGAACCCGATCGGCAACTCTGCGGTCAGTCGAGCAGACGCGCTGGACGCACTTCACGGGCACCGAGAGGCGCTGCATGTGTTCAGCGTTCGCGATGAGCTGGAAGCTCTCCGAGCCGCCAAGGTCGCCACCGAGTTCGACCGCAACGCAGCTCTCGTGGGCAGCGGTGTCGAGTTCCGAAGACTGGAAGCCATCGCAGCCACCAAACTACCGATCATCGTCCCCGTGGACTTCCCCGAAGCGCCCGAGGTCGACACGGTTGCTGCAGCCGACTCGTACTCCCTGCGCGAACTCGCAACGTGGGAACAAGCGCCCACCAACCCGGCACGGTTGCTGCGTGCCGGGATGACCGTCGCGCTGACCACGGACAAGTTGGAATCACGCGAGAAGTTCTTCGACGCGGTACGTACAGCGATGGAGCACGGCATCACCAAAGAGCAGGCGCTGGCCATGCTGACAACCACGCCCGCCACACTGCTCGGCCTACAGGATTCGTTGGGCACCGTGGCCGCGGGCAAGATCGCCAACCTGGTCGTTGTGGACGGCGAGCTGTTCGACGAGGACGCGAAGATCCGCGCTACATGGGTCGGTGGCCGTCGCTATGAACAATCACAGGACGAGGAACCCGTGGTCGACGGTCGCTGGGATGTCACCGTGGAGTCGAGCATCGAGGGCAGCGAAGGAGTCCTCGCGGAGCTGCGCGCAAAAGACGGCTCCGTTGAACTGGTCTTCGCCAAGCCCGGGGCCCTCGACCCCAAGGAGGTCGAAGGAGAGACCGTCCAACCCAAGCTGAATGACGTTGAAGACGATCAACTCGTGCGGCTCAAGGCAAAGAAGCTCGAGCACGACCAGCACCGGATGACATTCTTGATCGAAACCTCGGACGCAGAGAGCCTCGGCGCGGTCGGCGTGCATTGGTTCGACGCCCAGCTGGGCAAGGACAAGCTCTTTGGCACCGGGCGCGCGCCCGACGGCCGGGTGTTTCGCTGGCTTGGCGTGAAGTCCGCAACCACCGTTGAAGACGAAGCACCGAGCGAGACCGAGGATCCTGAAGCAAAGACCGGCGACAAGGTCGCGGATGCGGCCGAATCGAACGACACCGATGCCGACGCCGAAGCCTCCGGTGACGCTGACGCCGACGCAAAGGCAACCGACGAAGACGCACCTGAGCCGGCCGAAGAAGTCGAAGAGATCGCCACGGTCGATCGCGTCCTGCCTCTCCCACTGGGCGCATTCGGGCTCGAACAAACACCCACAAGCGAAGACGTCCTCGTCACCGGCGTCACGCTCTGGACCGCCGGCGAAGCGGGCAACATCGAAGATGGGGCCTTGCTCGTCCGCAACGGCAAGATCGCCTTCGCCGGCGCGCTCGCCGATCTCCCCACGATCGATGGGGACGCGCCGCTGCGCCGCATCGAGGCGAACGGGAAGCACGTCACGCCCGGACTCATCGACTGCCACTCACACACGGGCATCTCGCGCGGAATCAATGAAGGTTCGCAGACGATCACGAGCGAAGTGCGGGTCCAAGACGTGATCAACCCGGACGACGTCGGCTGGTATCGCGAACTGGCCGGCGGCCTCACAGCGGCAAACCAACTGCACGGCTCGGCCAACCCAATCGGTGGTCAAAGCTCCTTGGTGAAGCTTCGCTGGGGCGCCCAGCATCCCGACGACATGCGGCTGCAGGATGCACCGGGCGGGATCAAGTTCGCGTTGGGTGAGAACCCACGACGCGTCAACGGCGGGCGCCGCGGAGCAAGCCGCTACCCGAGCACGCGCATGGGCGTCGCTGCGATCATTCGCGAGCGGTTCCTTGCCGCGCGCGATGACTTGACCCAACAACACACGTACGAAGCAATGAGCGCTGAAAAGCGCTCATCGATCGCTCCGCCACGCGTGGATCTAGAGCTCTTGGCGCTGCAGGAGATCCTGCAGGGTGAACGCTTCATCCATTGCCACAGCTACCGTCAGGACGAGATCTTGATGCTCTGCGCAACCGCCAAGGAGTTCGGCTTCAAGATCGGCACCTTCCAGCACGTTCTCGA
>CBESZZ010000424.1:0-4242 GCA_965534055.1 uncultured bacterium
CTATTCTCGCCTGCCTCGATACGAAGGCCGCGGAAGTGGGCTTCCTCGCCGAGCAAATCCGCGCGGCGGGAGCCACCCCCCATCTGATCGACATTTCGATCGTTGGCGACACCCCGCTCGATCCACAAACCACGAACGCAGAGGTCCTTTCTGCGGGCGGAACCACGTTGGCGGACCAACTCGTCAACCCAACGAGGCAGAAAGCTTCGCCATTCCTGATCGCTGGCGCGACCAAGATTCTGCGCACAATGATCGACGCCGAGCAAGTCGACGCGGTCCTGGCCCTCGGCGGCACGCAGGGCACGTCCAACACCTCCGCGGTTCTGCAGGCACTGCCCTACGGCTTCCCGAAGCTCATCTTGTCCACGGTCGCATCGGGCGACACCTCGACGTTCGTTGGCATCAAGGACATCACCATGATGTTCTCTGTTTCCGACATCCTCGGGCTCAATCCGTTCTCCCGCCGCGTGCTGGCCAACGCTGCCGGCGCCGCGTGCGGCATGGCGCAGGTCGAACGCGAAACGACCTCTTCAACACGCACCAAGGGCACGATCGGCTTGAGCAACCTCGGCGTCCTCACAGACGGCGCCATGCATGCAATCGAGCTACTGGAAGAAGCCGGCTACGAAGTCATCACGTTCCACGCCATTGGTGCAGGTGGTTTGGCAATGGAGCAGATGATGCGAGAAGGGATCATTACTGGGGTGTTCGACTACGCGATGGGCGAGATCTCCGACCAAATCTTCGATGGCCTTCGCGCTGCTGACGACACGCGCCTCTCGGCAGCAGCCGAACTCGGACTTCCGCAGGTGCTCTGTCCCGGGGGCTCCGAGCACATCGGCCTACTGACCGAAGCGAACGTCGTGCCAGCAGCCTACGCCTCCCACCAGCACACGTTTCACAACCCGGTCGTGTTCGCACCGCGACTCAAGCCAGCCGAACTCGACCGCGTTGCACAGGAGATCGGCAAGCGCCTGCAGCCGGTGAAAGGCCACGCGAAGTTCTTGATCCCCGGGAAGGGCACGTCGCGCTACTGCGTGCCAGGCGGGGAACTGGAGAATGCCGCAGAGGACGCGCTCTACGTCGCAGCACTGCAGAAACACCTCCCCGACCACCTTCCATGCGAAGTCGTTCCCCACACGGCTGAGGCTCCCGCCTTCGTCGAACACGCGGTCCAGACGCTCATCGGACTCATCGAGGGCTCCGCCCCCAAGGCCTGAAGCAATGCACTCCCGTTGGAACGATCAAGACGCTGCGACCCACGAGCACTCCGACCTCGCCATGCGAGTCTACACTTCGCGCCTGCTCGGCGCAGACCCCAGCCTGGTACTGCACGGAGGTGGCAACACTTCGGTGAAGTCCACGGCGCAGGACTTCTTCGGCCGCGAGGTTGAAGTGCTCTACGTCAAAGGCTCGGGATGGGACCTCGGTTCGATCGAAGCGGCGGGCTTTGCGCCTCTGCGGCTTCACGAAACCAAGCTGTTGGCAGAGCGCGACTCGCTGACGGACACGGAGATGGCCAAGCAGCTGCGGGCGATACTTCTCGACCAGACTGCGCCTTCACCCTCGGTAGAGTCGATTCTGCACGCGAGTGTGCCGCATCGATACGTAGACCACACGCACACCGACTCCGTCGTCACGCTGTCCAACAATCCTCGCGGCGAAGAGCTCATCGCGGAGCTATTCCCCGACTGCATCGTGCTGCCCTACATCATGCCGGGCTTCATCCTGTCCAAGCAGGTGTTCGACGCAATCAAGAGCCACAACCTGTCGAACTACAAGGGCATCGTGTTGATGCATCACGGCGTCTTCACCTATGCAGAAGATGGCAAGACAGCATACGAGAACATGATTGAGCTGGTGGACCGCGCGGACCGCTACATTACGCAGCACGCCGACCAGAGCATTCCACCCGCCGAACCTCCAGCGCGTTCGACGACGCAACTCGACGCATCAGAGCTCCTGCGTTTCGCCACGATTCGCCGCGCCGTGAGTCTTGCTCGCGGGTGCGCACAGTTGGCCAGACTGGACACCGCAGATCCCGCGCGTCGGTTCGCCAACCGCGACGACCTAGCGAGAATCACGTCGCGCGGCCCGATCACACCCGACCACGTCATTCGCACCAAGCGCACCGCGGCAATCCTTGAGTCCAGCTCCGACCACGGCGACGACGTCCCCGAGATCGGCACGTTCGTCGAAGACTACGAACGCTACTTTGCGAAGCACAACGATGGTCAGCTCACGATGCTCGACTCAGCTCCACGCTGGGCAGTGTGGAAGCACCACGGAACGCTGGGTTTCGGCTCCACGATCAAGGATTGCGGCATCATCGGCGACATCACGCGCCACACGGTCTGGGCCATCCAAACGGGTGAGTCGCTGGGAGGCTGGGAAGCGCTGCCCGCACAAGACGTCTTCGATCTCGAGTACTGGATCTTGGAACAGGTCAAACTTCAGAAGCCCAAAGGATCCCAGAAGCCTCACCTTGGCAAGATCGCGATCGTCACCGGGGCAGCCGGCGGAATCGGTCGTGCCGCGATGAACGCGCTGCACCAGGATGGCGCGGTCGTCGTGGGCCTAGACCTGGATCCTTCGATCACCGAAACGATGAACGCGCCGGGTCTGCTGGGCATCGAATGCGATCTGACCGACGAAGCTGCAATCCGAACCGCGGTGGAGCACACCGTCGCTCATTTTGGTGGGTTAGACATCCTGGTGGCCAATGCCGGGATCTTCGAGTCGGGCCAGAGCATCGCGGAACTAGGCGACTCGTGGGATCGACACCTCGCGGTGAATCTCACCGCCACCCAGCGACTCCTCAAGCACGCCATTCCGTTTCTTCGAGTTGGGATCGATGCTGCCATTCTTGTGGTGGGCTCGCGCAACTGCGCGGCGCCCGGTGCCGGTGCGGCTGCGTACTCGGTGAGCAAAGCCGGTGTCACCCAATTGGCTCGCGTGGCTGCTCTTGAGTTGGCACCAGAAGGTGTGCGCGTCAACGTGGTGCATCCAGACGCGGTCTTCGACACCGGTCTATGGACGCCCGCCGCGCTCGAGGCCTCTGCCGCTCGTTACGGGATGTCCGTCGAGGACTACAAGGCCAAGAACCTGCTGAAGATCGAGATCCGGTCCCAAGACGTGGGTCAGCTCATCAGCACCGTCGCTGGCCCCGTCTTCGCCGCGACGACAGGAGCGCAAATTCCCGTGGACGGCGGCAACGACCGCGTCATCTAACGCTTTCTCACGGACGCTGCGCGAAGCTCACTCATCAAGCCGGCGTCCCCGATCGCTCGGGAACACGCGGCATGATGGTCTTGGCAAGCGAATCTTGCCTCTAGTCGTTCCCGACGACCAAACCGAGATCGCGCAACTTCGCGGCCTTGGCTAGAGCGACCTTCTTCTTGGCTAGAAGCTTCTTGAGCTTGCCCTGAAGCTTCTTCACGCGGGAAGACTTCACGCCGTTCTTGACGACTTCCTTCTCAATCTGCTCTCGATGGAGAGCTTCCATCTGATCCAAGTTGTCAAACTCGGAGAGTAGCTGTTGGAGTCGCTTCACCGCTTTGTTTGGTGAGCTCTTGTAGTTCGCCTCAAGGGTCCTGTTCATCGCAGCCCAAAGCACCGACTGATCGTCATCGCCTTGCAGCGCGATGCGCTCAGAACCGTCAAACTTCGAGACAAAGATGTGCGGTGGTGCCTTCTCGTCAAACAGGTGATGGTACGGATGGTCCGCCTTCACCACGTCTGGAGACAGTTTCACGCAGTGGAACCACTTGGCCAGGATTTGCGTGCGCTCGTCACCCACTCCACGCCGCATGAGCGGCGCATCCGAACCGCGACACATCGTGCACTCGCGCATCACCAACAGTGGACGTCGATCTCCTTTGGCAATCGATGCGAAGACGTCTGACTTCGGAATCGCGCGGCGCGCGATTTTCGCCACAGTTTCAGCACCCTTCCGTGGCGCTTCCCGATCAAGATTCACAACTGGCAAGTCCCAGTCAAATGCCAGCATGTCTTTGGACGTTCGCTGACGAGTGAAGACGATCTGACGACCGCGCGGGCCGGCCGCCGCAATCCCGCTCCTCGCGCCGCCGGTTCGCGGAGCGGTTGCTTGACCCGTCGCAGGAGTCACTGGGCCTGACGTAATTGGTCCCCGGGCTCTTGGAGTTCCGGGTCCGGGGGTTGTCGGTGTATTCGGCCGAATGATGGGCCCGCCCGGTTGCGGAGTCGCTGGTACGGGCGCAG
>CBESZZ010000425.1:0-4232 GCA_965534055.1 uncultured bacterium
AGGTGTCGGCGCGCTCTACGTGCGTCGTCGCAACCCGCGCGTGAGGCTGACCGCACAGATGGACGGCGGTGGCCACGAACGCGGCATGCGTTCGGGAACGCTCAACGTCCCAGGCATTGTCGGCATGGGCGAAGCGGCCCGTTTGGCTCGCGAAGAGTTCGACGTTGAAGTGCCACGCCTTCTGGCGATGCGCGACCGGCTCGAGAAGAAGATCTTTGAAGTCCTCCCCGACTCAGTGCTCAACGGCGACCCGGACAGTCGGCTGCCGCACCTCGCGAACATCTCGTTCCCCTACGTCGAAGGTGAATCACTCATCATGGGCGTCAAGGAGATCGCAGTTTCGTCGGGCTCAGCCTGCACCTCGGCGAGCCTCGAGCCAAGCTACGTGCTGAAGGCACTGGGTTTGGGCGATGAGCTGGCCCACAGCTCAATCCGCTTCTCGCTCGGTCGCTTCTCCACGAACGAGGAGATCGACTTCGCGGTCGGCAAGATGGTTGCGGAGGTCACGCGACTCCGCGAGATGTCCCCGCTTTGGGAGATGGTCCAAGAGGGCGTCGACCTTTCCAAAGTCGTGTGGACCCACCACTAACCACCGCCCGTATCCGACACGCACAAGCGCACCGCACCCGCACGGCACAACCAGAAGCAGAGTCAACCATGGCCTACAGCGACAAAGTTCTCGATCACTACAACAACCCGCGCAATGTCGGTTCACTCGACAAGAACGATGACAGCGTCGGAACCGGCGTCGTCGGAGCCCCGGAATGCGGCGACGTCATGAAGCTGCAAATCAAGGTCGACGACGACGGCAAGATCGTCGACGCCAAGTTCAAGACCTACGGCTGTGGCTCCGCCATCGCATCTTCCTCGCTCGCCACCGAGTGGCTGCAGGGAGCGTCGGTCGAAGATGCGGAAGCCATCAGCAACGAATCCATCGTCGAAGAGCTGTCGCTGCCGCCGGTGAAGATCCACTGCTCGGTGCTCGCAGAAGACGCCATCAAGGCCGCAATCTCCGACTACAAGCAGAAGCGCGCGGCAAAAGCCGAAAAGAACACGGCACCCGCCGAAGCCTGATCCGAAGACCACTGAGACCATGACGAACGACCAAGAAACCACGACTCCCGTCGACCCGAGCACGCTGGGCCCCGCAAAACCGGGTCGCGGCATTCACATCACGGAGCGCGCCGCCAAAGAAGTGCTGCGAGTCATCGTGGAAAACGGCATGGGCGAGGACACCTGGGTGCGCATCGGTGCGAAAGGCGGCGGGTGCTCAGGATTCTCCTACGTCCTGGACTTCGATGAAGCCGGCCCGACGGAGTACGACATCGGCTACCTGCAACACGGTGTGAAGCTGGTCGTGGACAAGAAGAGCGAGTTCTTCATGGGCGGCACCGAAGTCGACTTCAACGACGGCCTGCTGGATCGCGGTTTCGTCTTCAAGAACCCAGCGGCAACCGCGACGTGCGGCTGCGGCACTTCGTTCTCCGCCTGACGTTGACCATGGATGACACGGCGAGTGATCCATTCGCCGTTCTCGACCTGGAGCCAAACATGCAGCTCGAGCGCAAGGTGCTCGAACGCCGCTACCTGGAGATGTCGCGGGCCACGCATCCCGACCGGGTGCCGGATGACCCCACCGCGGTCACCCGTTCGGCGCAGGTGAACGACGCCTACCGCAAACTTCGCGATCCATGGCAGCGCGCAAGGGCGTTGGTGGACAGGGCGGATTCGCAGGCGATGGAGCAAACCAAAACCCTCGACCCCATGTTCCTCATGTCCGCCATGGAAAACGCTGAAGACGTTGCAGGCTTGGTCGGACAACCCGAAGAAAAGATCGCGGCCAAACGTGAAGCGCTTGCACAAGCGGTTCAAGAATCGCTGAACAGCATCACCACCGCACTGAACGAACAGCGCATCCAAGACGCCGCGCGTGCTCTGCACGAGGCCCAATACTCACGGAAGGCACTCGCCGACCTCAACGCAGCCGTGACCCCCAAACCGTGACCGCCCCCACCAAGCCTTCAACTCGCCGCCTGATCCTCGGGATCGACCTGGGCACCACCAACAGCCTGGCCGCAGTCTGCGGCCGGAAAGGTCCGCGTGTCCTGCGCGACGCGCAAGGCGACGCGCTCATTCCTTCCGTCGTGGCCTTCCCTGAAAACGGCGAAGACGTGTTGGTCGGCAAGGCCGCGTTGGCGCGCTCGCTGGAGTTCCCCGAGCGCACGGTGTTCTCGATCAAACGCCTGATCGGCCGATCGGGCGACGACCTCGACGCAGAGATCGAACGCTTGCCGTACCCCGTGGAGCGCGGAGACCGAGGGCTGCCGAAGATCCGCATCGGCGACACGCTCTACTCTCCCGAAGAGGTGTCCGCGAAGATCCTGCGCGCGGTTGCGGACCAAGCGTCGGCCGCCCTGGGCGAGACCGTGCAGGAAGCCGTCATCACGGTGCCGGCATACTTCGACGACGGCCAACGCCAGGCAACCAAAGACGCAGCAGAACTTGCGGGGCTCACCTGCCTGCGGATGGTCAACGAACCAACCGCAGCATCGCTGGCCTACGGCATCGACGGTAGCCAGGACGGTACAGTGCTGGTGTTCGATCTGGGCGGCGGCACGTTCGACGTCTCGATCCTGAAGATTGAAGACGGCGTCTTCCGCGTGCTCTCAACCGCCGGTGACACCCACCTCGGTGGCGACGACTTCGATCGCCTCTTGATCGAACGCATCCTGCGAGCCATCGACCCGAAGCTTGAGCACAACGACCTGGACGCAACCACTCGTCAGGCGATTCGTGCGTCGGCGGAGGGCTTGAAGAAACAGCTGTCCGACGTCGAGACCGCGACTCTGCAGATCGATCTGAGTCAGGGCAGCGAATCGACCAAGGAGGTCACGATCACTCGCGCGGAGTTCGAGTCAGACATCGCAGCGCTTGTGCAACGCACCATCGACTGCTGCCGCGACGCGATGCTTGCTGCCCGCGAAGCAGAGCCCGACCTCGATCAATCCACCCTCACCGACATCGTGTTGGTGGGCGGCTCCACGCGCGTCCCACTGGTCCGCCGCAAGCTCGAAGAGTTTGCCGGCATGCAGCCAAAAACCGACGTCGACCCCGACCTAGCGGTTGCACTCGGCGCAGCACTGCAAGCGGACGTTCTCGCCGGCGGCCAGAGCGATCTGCTCTTACTCGATGTAATCCCCCTGTCGCTCGGCATCGAAACCATGGGCCAGGTGGTGTCGAAGCTGATCCTGCGCAACGCGACGATTCCGTCCTCGGTTACCGAAGAATTCTCGACGCAGGTCGACAACCAAACCGCGGTCGAGATCAACGTCTACCAGGGCGAGCGCGAGATGGTGGCGGACTGTCGCAGGCTCGCCGCATTCAAGCTGCAGGGCATCCCGCCGATGACCGCAGGCCTACCGCGTATTGCAGTGACGTTCACGATTGACGCCGACGGCGTCTTGCGCGTCACGGCCAAGGAATCCCGCACCGGCACCGAAGCAGCGATCCAAGTCGTGCCGTCCCACGGCCTGACCCGCGGCGAAGTCAAACGCATGATGGACGCTTCGCTAGAACACGCGATCTCCGACATGCAGGCGCGCGAAGGCGTCGAGCTCATCAACAAGGCGGGCGCCATGGTCATCGGTACGCGCAAAGCGCTGGAGATGTCCGACCTGCCTCCCGACCAGACCTACTCGGTGAAGAAGGCCGTGCGCGCACTCGATCAGCTGATGACCAACAAGGCACCCACCCCAGAGATTCACGCCGCGGTCGAAGAGCTGTCGCGCCTCACTGCCCAAATTGCAGACGACGCCATCAGCTCGGCCGTCAGCAAAGCCCTCACTGCAGAGCAGTCCTAAACACACACCATGAGCGCACCCTCCAATACAGAGGCCGATACGAAGGCCACCGCCGACAACGCGGCCGTTGAGACCGTCGAAGTCCACTTCGCCAACGAAGACAAGACCGTCATCGGCAAGGTCGGCGAGACCATCCTCGAGCTGGCCGAACGCTCGAAGATCGCGCTCGACCACGCATGCGGCGGCGTGTGCGCCTGCTCGACGTGCCACGTGAAGATCGAGGCCGGCGCCGACGCCTTTGGCCCTCCCACGGAGGACGAAGAAGACCAGCTCGACAACGCCCGCGACGTGAGCCTTGAAAGCCGCCTCGGCTGCCAGATCCGCATCCTGCGCAAGCCAAAGGCCGGCAAGATCCAAGTGCGCATCCCGTCC
>CBESZZ010000426.1:0-4214 GCA_965534055.1 uncultured bacterium
ACCGCGGCACTCGAACGATGAGCGCTGACTCGCTCGCGCGCCTAGACGCGATCGCTCCCGACTACGTGCACTGGTCGATGCGCCGCATGGATCGCGCGGCCTACGAAGCGTTCGAGTCGAGATCGCTTCCCATCATCACCTACACAGGCGATGGATGGGTGGTCGCCGCAGGGTGCACCGCGCTTGGACTGGCGGGCGTCACGACGAACGTTCCGCTTGAGATGCGGCGCGAGCTTGAGCACCTGCGGCAAGAGCAGGCGAAGCCGCGGCTTGCCTAGCGGATCAGTACAGGAAGATCTCGGCGGTGAAGTCTGGTCTCAACAGCAACTTCACCAGAGCCACGCCATGCGTCGGAGAGGAGAAGATCACGCGCATCTCTGTCGCTCCCGCGCTGAACGCCGTCGACAGATCCGTACCAAGAACCCACCCGGTCCCCGAACCGACAGGGACAGGAGTCGTCACGCCAGAGGGCCAGGCGATCATCGAGCCGGTCGCGCCAGCCACTCCAGGCGGCATCCGGAATCCGAGGCTGCGGCGAAAGTCTCGCGCGATGTGACGCGCTCGAGCCGTTGAGTTCGGCCGGTTGAAGATCCTGTGCGCGTTGTCCGCATTGAGCGGCCGCATCGACGGCAAGATCCAAACACCTGTGTCGCCACCGTGCTCTAATTCCTCGCCTGGGACGGACAGGATCGGAAGAGCAACGGCGATTAACAGGAGTGCTAAGCGACGTGAAAAGGACATGTCAGCAGGCTTCTTTGTTGGCTGGGAACCAAACAGGGAACTGTGCGGCGAAACGATGGGCTTGCGCACGATCGGCATCGAGCGCTTTCAGGAATTGACTGCGGCGAGCGAGCTCCCGAGCCACACGGGCTCGAAGGTGAGGGAGCTCGTCATGCAGTTTTTCGAACCAACGGAAGCAGGTGTAGAAAGCACCCTGCAGGCCGTAGGCCAGTGCGAGATTGAAGTATGCGATACCGAATCGCGGTTGGTCGTCGATGACGCCTGAATCCACCAGCTCGGAGAACAAAGAGATCGCTCCGTCGAACTCTCCGTCTTCCAGGTAGACGTTGCCCATGTTGAGCAAGGCAAAGGCGCGCATGTTAGGATCCACGGTTCCGGCCAACACGTGGGCGAATTCGCGGCGCGC
Source organism: uncultured bacterium (assembly GCA_965534055.1). Classification (GTDB taxonomy): domain Bacteria; phylum Planctomycetota; class UBA1135; order UBA1135; family UBA2386; genus CBESZZ01. The sequence continues at coordinate 1,148 of CBESZZ010000426.1, forward strand.
CTGGCTGCGGTCCTGCTGCACATGGAACACCATGCCGAGGTAGATCCGCGCTTCGTGCCGCTCCGGCGTCAGCATCAGACATTCGATCAAGAGGCGTCGCCCCTTGTCGAGGTTCTCAGCGGGCGTGCGATGCACGCCCTGGTCGAAGAGATCCTTCGCATGCACCCATGGACTGTCCTCTTCCATGTCATGCTCCAAGAGCCGCTCGGTTTCGTCGAGCAGGATCTTGCCGCGCTGGCACATGTCCGGAATCGGCACCGGCTCACGGGCAACAACCTTGGAGAAGTCCTCGGACAAGCCCATCAGCACGAAGCCGCGACCCAACTCATAGAGAATGCGAGCGAGCCGATCGCGGTTCGCCATCAACTCCTGGCGCAACTTGGCCGCGCGGACCGACGTCTCCTTCCCCACTTCCTTGGCGGGCCCAGGCAGCAACTGGCACAACGCGAGCTCTTGATGTGCGCGGGCCTGGCTGCGGATGCTGCGCAGGAATGATCGACAGGAGTCACATACCTCAGAATGCACCATCACCCGACGCACCGACGCCGCATCGAGCTCACCGTCCAACATGGCGGAGAGATCGACTTGGATCTGGTAGCAGGGGTTCTGTGAATCTGGCATGAGAGAGTGTTGGCTGATTTGCTGGCGGGCTATCCCGCGGCAGTTCAGCGCGGACAGCCGAGTGAGCCGAGGTCGTCTAACGTGCGCCGCATCCCGCGGAACACCTTGCGGCGCCCACGAAAGATCACCATTTTCAGGTTCTCCAGGCGGATGCCAAGGTCTTCGGCGGTCTCGCGATAGCTCGCACCGTGAACCTCAACGAGGGTGAGGGCGCGGCGCTCACGAGGCGAAAGCTGTTGGAAGTGCAGGTAGTAGAGGTCGAGGTAGAGCAGGTAGGCCTGGTCGACCGCCGTGGCGCGCTCCGCTTCGTCGGCCCGCAGTGCGGGAGTCTTCATTGAAGGGTCCGCGGGCAGCACGAGATCCTCCTCAAGCAGCTGCACTCCGGCGTGGCGAGCCTGCACCTTCAACGCCTTGATCAGCGTGTTGCGCACAATGCGGTGACCCCAGTTGCGGAACGCATCGGCCCGATCGCTGTTGAAGCGGGCTGGGTAGCGGAAGATGTTGACGTAAACGTCTTGCAAGACGTCGTGCGCGGAAAGCGGGCTGCCGTAGCGGCGCAAGCGCCCGCGAATGGCGCGCAGGAACGGCTGCTGGTTCAGTTCGACGAGCAGCGCAAAGACCTGTGGGTCAGCGCTCTTCTTGAACGCGGCCATGAGACAGGTGCTCAGCCAATCGACCCATTCCTGATCGCTCGCCGGCTCCCGATCTTCCCTCGGGCTCAGACCGCGACTGAGGCGACCGAGCTCACGATCTCCTGTGCGCTCCCACAACGACGCGAGTCGTTCCGATTGGCCGCTCACGGCGGCGGGCACTGGTGCGCATTCGGTGGGCATGATGGGGACGGGAGGGGGAAAGAGGGCCGTCGAGGACGGGCCGGGACGACAACTGCCGCACCGAACATGTTGCCATAGCTACGCATCTGCCACCAGTAACCCCCGCCCTCACAAACCACCTGTTCTCGACCAACCGCGCGAATCCGGTAAGATCACATCATCTGTATACGCTTTGCCGTATACGAGCAACCTCATCGCAGCCGGAGCAAGCCGCTCAAGCAACCACCCCCCGCGCGCCGATGGCATGGTGCAAGCCGCACCCTTGCGGTGCCGCCGACTCCCCCAACGACCATTCCCCGCCGCGCTCGCGGCTCAGCGTCGAAGGTGCGGAAGCGACGGCCCGAGACGCAGCGTGGCTTGACGGTTCCTCCCGACCGCCCCCCTCCTCGTTTCGGCGACGCACCATGACGCGACCCCCAAGCCCCTTCCCGCCATCGGAAGCTCCCGACTCGCCGCAGGGCACAAAAGTCGACCCTCGCATCGGCGCCACGCCTGACCTTGTGGTGCTTCGCGAAGCGGACCTCGACAGCGACCTCGCGTCCGCCATCGAGAGAATTCGCGGCGACGCAGACCCCGACCGCGCCCAGGCACGGATCCTCGTTGTGGCGCGAGAAGAAGACGACACGACGGAATCCCTAGCCACGGGCATCGAAATCGAGCCCAGTGCACGGCCCGCCCACACCGAACCGACGAACTCGGTCACCGGGCTCGCCCAAAGACTCAACCTCTCGGTCGACTGCCTGCGCCGGTTTCTCGACGAATCGGACATGGTCATCGAGTCGTTGCTAAGGGCGCCTGCAACCCACGAGTCGAAACGACACGCCGACACGCTCCGCGAAATTCACGAATGGACCCGCGAGGTCGTCACAGAGATCGCCACAACAGTGCAGGACGAGTTCACAGGACCAGTCCCGGTCGATCTCTATGAGCTCACGCGCAACGCGGCAGACCAGGTCACCGCGAAGTTCCAAAACATTCATCTCAGCCAAGCAACCGACCCCACGATCGACAACCAGCAAGCGGCGCAGTGCTTCGCCAACGGCAGCGCGCTCGAAGCCGCACTCCGCGACGCGCTCGAACTGGTCGCGCAACGCATCGGTGGCCGTGGCGGCGTCGCGGTGCAGCTAGGTCGCGAAAGCGCCACCACCGTGAAGATTCGCATTCTCGGCCTCGGCGAACCGGGACACCGGCTTGCGGCAGACAAGCGCAATGTGTTCGCGGAGCGCCTGGAAGAACTGCGCAAGCGCTTCGCACGCGAATTCGGCGGCTGGCTGTGGCACGACATCCTCGGGCCCGGCGGTACCGGTCTCGTGGTGCATCTGCCGGCTGCTCGCCACTGACGCACCGCGGCACGAGTCCGCGCAAGAATCACGACGAGTCACGCAGCGAAGATCGAAAGGGTTCATGATCTGCGGCTGCCGCATGCATCCGCCCGCTTCATCCATCGATTCCGCTCCGTTGAACGTCACGATCCCGTGAACGCTCCCCGCCCCGACGACGTGCGCGAGCTCGCGCAGGATGCGGGTTTCGAACTCGTGCGTTTCGGGCCGACGCAGCCGAATGCGACGGACCGCGAGCACTACCTCGCGTGGCTCGAAGCGGAGCGTCACGGA
>CBESZZ010000427.1:0-4209 GCA_965534055.1 uncultured bacterium
TAATCACCCAAGCGGGTCGGCAGAAGCGCACTCGTCGTGGGCGGGGGGGGCGGAGTCGGTAGGGATCGAGGCGCCGCGGACAGCAATGCCTCGTGCCGTCCGATGAGCGTTCTCACCCGCTGCACCAGGTGTGGGTTGCCGCCGCATAGCTCGTCGAGCTGCGGCTCGGCACCCCGGTGTCGCTGCGCGAACCAATCCTCCAGGATGGCCTCGACTTCGGCTTCACCGTCCAAGGGTTGGTTCATGTGGAGATCAGCAAGAGGCCTTGCTGGCCACTGCTTCAGTTGAGAGGTACAACCTGGAGCAGCGCGCTCCAGCTCGTCGAATAGTCACCATAGGACTTCAGCAAGACCGGGTTGCCGGTGGTGGTGTTGACGATTGTAAACGTGCCGGACACCGTGCTCGCCGGTAACCAGCATTCGATGACGCCGGAACCATATTGACCGGAAATGGGCAACAGGGTCGACACGCCAGGCAACTCAATGCGAAGGTTCTCGGCATTGCCCAATGGTGGCTCGGCGAGAGATACCTGGAAGGCGAGAGCAGTCGTGCCGAAGTAGCGATACGCGCCGGAGGGGCCTGGCAAGCGTAGGCCCGTGTACGAGAAGCCCGGCTCGTCGGACAAGTTGACGCCGATGCTGCGGCTGCGGCTTACCGAGACTCTTGGTTTCCCACTTGGGTTCCCACTGCTCGGTGGAAGGATTGAGTAGGCCACGAAATGGAAGTCGAACTGCGTATTTTGCATCGACATGACCATCTCGGTGACTGAGTCGTCATACATTCCACCGGAGAATCCATACTCGTGCTCAAACTGGTTCGCGACCAGGGCCCGGGCTAAGAGTTCATGCTTGAGCGTCGTCGGAGCACCCTCGAGATTTGGTGCGATCTCGTTCCATGGGAGCACGGGCGTCGGGTTGCCGCTTTGGTACCAAGTTGGCGTGGTCGCACTCCACAATGTGGTCGGGCCCGCCACCGGCTGGGCAAGTGCGTTGGTCGCGCTTCCGAAGTTGGACTGCGCCAACGTCGAGAACTGAGCCAGAATCTGTTCGGCGTATGCGACGGGAACGGTGAACGTACCGTTCTCGCCGGTGTCGAACGGCTGCGTAAGGTCTTCAGTCAGCGGTAAGAGTGCGTCGTCGTACTCCTGCTCTGTCGACGGGTTGTACGCCACTGCCTCGACAGATCCGAAGAACGCGGTTTCGTTGGGGATCTGGTGATTGATCGAGACGTACGCCGCGATCATGACGTGGCCGGTCGCACCGGTGACGCCGATGGTCAGGCTACCATTGTTGTCATCGACCAGAACGAGGTCCGGCGATTGGGCACGCAGCGAGCATGCCAAGGTTGCGGCAGCGACGAAGAAGTGAGTAATGCGGAGTCGAATCATGATGAGTGGGTCTCTTTGCGGGGGAGAGGAGGGCGACCCCTGGGTGCCATAAGCAAACCGAACGCAACACGCCTTTTGGAAAGTTCCACACCGCAGTGTTCAACCACCACTTGCCGATCCGGCTATCCTATCGCCACCCGGCATCATGCCAGATCGAACCGACTCACTGCTTGAAACTCACCTCGCGGCCGCCAAGAGCGGCGACCGAGAAGCTCTAGAGAGGGTCCTTTGCGCCGCGCAAGAATGGCTTGGTCGAGACGTCGTGCAAAGCATGGGCGAACCCCTGCGCGCTCAAACCCGTCCCTCCGACCTCGTCCAGGATTGCAGCGTTGAAGTCGTGCGTTGTATCGCCAACTTCGAGGGGACCAGCGTTGCGCAGTTTCGCAGTTGGGTGTCGACGATCTTGCAGAACTGTGTGAGGAAGCAGGCGCGGTTCTTGGCCGCTCAGCGCCGCAAATCCCCGAGTCGGACGTCTCAGCTGAAGGTGGTCGCCGAAGAGGTCCTGCCGACGGTTCCGTCCCCCGCATCCGAATTGCAGCAGGCCGAGGCGCTACTGATTCTGCAGGAGTCTCTTGAGTCGCTTCGGGAAGACTACCGAATGATTTTGGAGCAGGTGCCGCTCGCTGGTCGTCCGGTAGTCGACGTTGCAAAGGATCTGGGGCGTTCAGACGCCGCCACTCGAATGCTCCTCAGCCGTGCGCGGCTTGCCCTGGCTGATGCGATGAAGCGGAGCGAGTCTTAGACCATTCCATTGCCCGTCTGCACGTTTCGTTGGGTGCTCTTCCATTCCCGATTCCCGCGGTTTCGAAATTCCGGTTTTGAACCCCGACTGATCGGCAGCCCGAATCAGGCGTGAAGAGCCCCGACGGAAAGTCGACGCCGGAGCACGGGAAGTCGACGATTCGCGGATCGAACGTCCGAACCACACGACACCCGCACAGTGCAGATAAGAAGAACCCTGGCCTGCAGGGGCCCGTGGACGCCATGCGAACGCGAGACGCGGATTTTGGGCGAACCACCGGCGCCGAGCCTTGCGGAGTGGCACTTCGTTTGCCTGCTCATGGGTTCATTTGACTGATATTTGGAATGCCTTGATGAATCGATTCGGCGTCGCAGCTCTCCTCACCATTGGTGCTTCGCTCCTAGGAACTTCAGCGCTTCCTGCTCAAGGCAACGTGCTCGTGGTGGATTCCAACGGTGGGCCGGGTGTCCAGTTCACGGACTTGTCCGTGGCGATTCAGAATGCTGCGCCGGGCGACATCCTCGATGTGTTTCCGGGGCAGGGCTATTTGGGATTCTCCACCTCGAAGGGTGTGCACATCTTCTGCCGGCCAGGTGTGCAAATCGTAGGCTCAATCGCCGTCACCGGACTGCCAGCGAGTGAATCGTTCACGCTTCGCAACTCCCTAACTCTGGTGTTCGGAATCGGCGCGCATCAGATTTCGGACTGCGCAGGAACTGTTGTTTTGGATGGGTTCAATGCCGGTGGAACAGCGCTCGTCATTTCGCGCTGCGCCTCGGTGCATGCGTATTCGGTCGCAGCTCCGTACCGAATCATCGATAGCACAGTGTCGATGGATTCGTGTTTTGCGGGCGGTGTTGCATTGCCGACCTCGCCGTCTCCGGCCATCGTCGTCGAGCGATCCAAACTCACGATCGCGAACTCCATTGTCGAAGGCTCATCTGGAACCTTCGCTCCGCCAGGCGTTGGGATTCAAAGCGTGTCGAGCGACCTGACCATCACCGGCGCGCCGGGAGTGGGAAGCATTGCTGCGGGTCAGAGCAGCACGACCGGGGGGCCGACTCCAGGGATTGAAGGGTCGGGACGAATCACATTGGATCCGCGGGTTGCCGTGCGTGGTGCTCTTGGTGGGGTGGCCATTGCGCCGGGCCCCGTCCTGACCAGCACGATTATTCCATCACTCACGACGTCAGGCAGCGCGATTGGTGGCACGTTGCAGGTGGACCTGAACGGGCCCGCCGGCGAGGCATACTTTATCGCGGTGGGGTTGATGTCCCCGCAACCGCGGGTTGTGCCGGGGGTGGTTGGCGAGCTGTGGCTGCGGTTCCCATCAGTTCCGAGTCTCGGTGTACTGGATGCGACGGGCAGCACGTCCTACAGCGCGTCGTTGCCCAACGCGCCGGAGATCGTTGGTCTGCAGTTCGCGAGTCAAGCGGTGACGGCGTATGCGTTCGAAGAGCTGCGCTTCTCCAATCCCGCCATCACGACGTTCAGATTCTGAGCGTCGGGTTGTTCGCTTGATTCGATCGACCAAGGAACGACTGGTTTGCTAGGTAGTGGAATTCGTAACCCAAATCATGACCCGCCGCGGCTGGCATGATCCTCATGCGGAAGCAGTGCGTTCTGTGACCTCCCGCTCCGTGACTCTCTGATTCGTAACCCACAGAATATTTCTTTGATGCATTCCATTGTTCACGCATTCGTTCTCTCCGCTGTTCTTGCAGTGGCCCTTCCCGCACAGGGCGGCAACGTCTACGTCGTCGATTCAAACGGTGGTCCAGGAGTGGACTTCACGGAGTTGTCCGTAGCGGTTCTGCATGCCGCGCCTGGCGATGTTCTCGACGTGCATCCCGGTGCTGGCTACTTCGGATTCGTGACGAGCAAGGGGATCCATGTTCTGGGTCGCCCGGGCGTGCGCGTCTTTGGTGGGTGCGGGGTTACGGGGCTCCCAGCAGATCAGACGTTCACGCTGCGCGGGATCAATACGTTCTCATTCAATCAGGGCGGGAGTTCGATCGTGGACTGCGCAGGGACGGTTACTTGGGAGTCGTACGGTGGCGGTGGATCGATCCTGTACATC
>CBESZZ010000428.1:0-4199 GCA_965534055.1 uncultured bacterium
AACCATTCTCGTCATCGCGTTCGTCGCGCTCGTTCTCTTGGTTGCCGTTGCAAGCTGCACTGGCAAGAAAGAAACGACCGACAACATTCCCACGTTGGAGGAGTTCCAGTCCGGCGCGAAGGATCAACACCTGAGTGACTTGCGCAGTCAGGTGACGCGCTTCCGACGTCGTCTTGAGAAGATAGCGGACGGCGAGTCCGACAACTTCGTCATCGAAACTCGCAACGAGCTGACGGCGGTGGAGACGAAAATCGAAGCGCTGTCGAAGATCGACGAGCCGGTGCGTTTCGAAACCGAGCGCGGGCCGATCGCCACCAAGTTGGTGAGCATCTCGGTAGCGCTGTCCGCCCGCGAGAAAGACGGCGATTGATTCGTCCTCCTGAGTGGGCCAGATGTGCTGTGCTCTTGAGCGCAGCGTGGATGTTCACGGCGTGCCAGGGTTCGCCGGATGGTCCCCGCGCGGGCCAGTCGATGCTTCGGCCGGATTCCGGTTCGCGAACTGTGCCCGCAGCGACGCGAGACGAGCGGCCGAACGCCGACTCGTCCGTGCGCGTCGACACAGATCACCCGCGCCACCCGGTGCAGCAAGCGCCCACAGACCGGCCCTACGTGCTGGTGTTGGGCACGGCGCAGGACGGGGGCCTTCCCCAGCTCGGCAGCCGGCACCGGTTGGACGAGCTAGCGATTGACGATCCACGTCGTCGACGCACGGTGGCTTCGTTGCTGTTGTGTGATCCACGTTCCGGCAAACGGTGGTTGTTCGACGCGACGACAGATCTCGTGAATCAGTGGACGGTGGCGCGTCATCATCCGGCAGTCGATCGCCCGGTCGAGCCAACGGGGGCGGCGTCCGCGGGTCGTGGAGCGTTGTTCGATGGAGTCTTTCTGACGCACGCGCACATGGGGCACTACGCGGGCTTGTTGCACTTCGGTCGCGAGGCCCACGCGTCCCGCCGTCAGCCCGTGTTCGCGTCGCAACGCATGTGCACGTTCCTTGAAGAGAACGCGCCGTGGAATCTGTTGGTCACCGCCGAACACATCGCGCTGTCTCCGCTTCGCGACGGCGAAAAACTGGAGCTAGCCGACGACCTATCCGTGACGGCGTTCTCGGTGCCGCATCGCGCGGAGTTCACCGACACCTACGGCTACCGCATCGAGGGACCGCACGGTGCGCTGCTCTACATCCCGGACATCGACAAGTGGGAGCGCTGGGATCGGAGCATCGAAGCGGAGCTTCGCGGTGTCGACTACGCACTCTTGGACGGGACGTTCTTCGCGGACGGCGAGATCCCAGGTCGGAGCATGGCGGACATCCCGCATCCGTTCATTCAGGAGAGTCTGCGTCGACTCGACGCGCTGCCTACCACGGAGCGCAGCAAGGTTTGGTTCACGCACATGAACCACACCAACCCGGCGACGGATCCTGCCGGGGAAGCGGCGCGCGTCATCGATCGCTTTGGCGCGCACGTGGCGCGTGAAGGCGTCGTGCTCGAACTCTGAGCGGTTCGACGCCGGGGGCTAGCTCAACGCTTTCGCAAGGCGTTCAGCGACCGCAGAGGATGTGAACTCGAAGTGCTCTGCGAGCACCTCTGCGGGAGCGCTGGCGCCGAAGCCATCCTGGCTGATGACGTGCGCGGGGGACGTCGCGAACCGGAACCAAGTCTCCGGCCGGCCGAGCTCCACGCAGCACACGGGTAGATCCCCGAACCCTGAATCCTTGCTCTTCGTCTGGTGTGCAACAAAGCGCTCGACGCAGGGCACGCTCATGACACGCAACGAAGCGCGCCCTTGAGCCTGTAGCATCGAAGCGGCTTCCACGGCGGTGTGCACTTCACTGCCGGTGGCAAGTACGACGGCGGTCGCCGCCTGCTCCGGTTCGAACACCACGTAGCCGCCGGTTTGGACCGCGTCTGGCGTGAACGCTTCCGGCCGGGCGATCGCCGGCAAGCTCTGCCTGGTCAAGATCAGCGCGGACGGGCCATCACGACGCTGCAGGATCTCAGACCACGCCACCGCAACTTCGGTTGCGTCTGCTGGGCGCCAAACCTGTAGCCCAGGAATCATGCGCAGACTGCCCACGTGTTCGACGGGCTGATGGGTGGGGCCGTCTTCGCCAACCATGATGCTGTCGTGGGTGAACACGTAGGTCGCCGGTTGCCCCATGAGTGCTGCGAGTCGAATGCTCGGCCGCACGTAGTCGGAGAACACGAGGAAGGTGCTGCCCATGGGCAGGAACCCGCCGTGCAGCGTCATGCCCGACATGATCGCGCCCATCGCATGCTCGCGGATGCCGAAATGGATGTTGCGGGCGCAGAACGAGCCGGCGGCGACTTCGCCGCCATCTTTGATGTTGGTCTTGGTTGAACCGTCGAGGTCCGCTGCACCGCCGACCAATGATGGGACGAGCTTGGCCGCGGCCTGAATGACCTTGCCGGAGAGTGCGCGCGTGGCGGCTTCCTGGCCGTCCACCGCTGCGAGCAGCTGCGCCTGCAGGTCCTTGGGCACCGCGCGGCTCAGAAACTGCGCGTGCTCCTTGGCCTGCGATGCGTTGCTCTTCTGCCAAGCTGAAAGCTTCACGTCGAGTTCTTTCCGCAGCTCGCGAGTCTTTGCAACCTGTGCGGCGAACAGCTCTTTGGCCTTATCTGGGACCCAGAACGTCTCGTCGACCGGCAAGCCGAGTTCCGTTTTCGTGGCGCCGATCTCATCGTCGCCGAGTGGTGAGCCGTGCGAAGACGACTTGCCGTGCTTCGCGGGACTGCCGTAGCCGATCACCGTGGTGCAGATGACCATGCTCGGACGCTTGTCTTCAGCCACGGCTTGGTTGATGGCCTCGTCGATCGCCGGCATGTCGTGGCCGTCGCAGCGGAACACCGCCCAACCGTTGGCCTTGAAGCGCGCTTCGACGTCTTCGCTAAATGTCAGATCCGTCGAACCATCGATCGTGATGCCGTTGTCGTCGTAGAGGAAAACCAGGTTGTCGAGCGCCAGATGCCCCGCGATCGACGCGGCTTCTTGATGAATGCCTTCCATCAGGTCGCCGTCCGACACGATGCCGAACACGCGGGTGCACAGGGACTCAGAGCCGAAGATCCCTGCTTCCATCTTCGCCGCCAGCGCCATCCCAACACCGTTGCCAAATCCCTGGCCTAGCGGCCCTGTCGTCGTCTCGATGCCGGGCGTGTGGTGCACTTCGGGGTGACCCGGTGTCTTGCTCTCGAGCTGACGGAAGTCCTTTAGGTCATCCAGCGAGATGTCGTACCCGGCCAGGTGCAGAACGCTGTAAAGCAGCATTGACCCGTGACCAGCCGACAGCACGAACCGGTCCCGCCCGCGCCAGTCCGGTTCATCCGGGAGGTAGCGCATGTGCTTGGACCACAGCACGGTCGCCACGTCGGCCATGCCCATAGGCATGCCCGGGTGGCCGCTGTTGGCCTTTTGAACGGCATCGATCGCGAGGCCACGAACGACGTTCGCGGTGAGCTTGGAGAGGTCTGCGCCTTGTTGCGTCTTCACGCTGGCGGAGGATAGCGGTGAATCGGGCTGTCACGCAGCGCAAAGGGGCCGCGTCTTTGGTTCGGCGCGCGCCTAAGAAGTTTCCACAGCAAAGGATCGCCGCCCCTGTCTGGCCCGGTTTACCGGCTGCTTCGGCTCCGGGGTTCCCGTGTGTTGCCATGGACCGCCTCCCGAAGCGCATGGCTGGGTTCTCTTGCCCAGCTGCGAAACTGCGCAGCCGTCGGCGTGGCTTGGCAGGTAGCCCACACCCGCTGTCGTGGGTTTTGCGAAACACCCGCAGGCTCGCAAGGTAGTGCTGGCGCGTCCTCAAGCCTCAAGATCCGGTGGAGCGAGCATTTGTTGACAGAAGCTCGACCGCCCTCGCCGTGAGCTCCGCCCGTCAGCCCCTCCGGGTTTGCTCCGATTGACCATTTTGCCCACTCGTTCTGCGATGAAAACCAGCGTACTGATTTCTCCTATTCTTGCCTTGGCCGTCGGTGCGGCGTTTGGCCAATCCGTTTTGGTCGTCGATGCAGCCGGCGGTCCCGGATCCCAGTTCACGGTCCTGCAGGACGCAATCGACGCCTCTGTTCCCGGCGATATCTTGGACGTGCTGCCCGGGGACTACGCGCCGATCGTGGTTCGTACCGGCATTCGAATCTTGGGGCGCGTGCCATCGGTGCCAAACCTTCCCGTCGTGCGCATCA
>CBESZZ010000429.1:0-4197 GCA_965534055.1 uncultured bacterium
GGCTTCGGCGCTCGTTGGCGTTGAAGCTGGCTTGCTTCCCGATACTGATTGCGGCGATGCCCACGGTTGCAGCGCGGCGAGTGCTTCGTCGCAACGCTCGACGGCCTTCGCGCCTCGCCCGCGGTCGTTGTCAAGTCGCGCGCGTTGCACCTGCAGGGCGCTGAATTCGAGCGCGTGATCCAACTGCATTCCAGCCGTCAGCTGGCCGGGCACCACGGCCTCAAAGTTGGACGCCGCCCTGGCGTAAGCGGCTTCGGCGTCCGCAAAGTCCCCGAATCGCCGATGAATGTCTCCGACCCGCCGTTCGGCACGACCTTGTTCGAGCCAAACCTCGGGGTCATCAGCGTTGGTTTCCGCGAACTCGTCGTAGAACGAAAGCAGCCGACTCAGCAACTGTTTGTCTTCTTGGCTGACGGTTGCGGTGGACACCGACAGAGTCGCGCCCGTCTCTTCGTCTTCGAGAATCGTGGGCAAGCCCTCGTCACCCAGGATGCCGTCGAAGATGGCACCAAAACTGTCCAACGCCAGCCGCAAACTCGCGGCGGCTTTCGTCGAGGCTTGCTGCTCGCGATCCAGTGCGCCGCGCAGTTGCGCTCGTTGGATCCAGCCCACGGTTCCTGCGACCAAGACGACCGCAAAGGTCAGTAGCCCAAGGCCTGCGGCAAGCTGATTGCGACGCGCCCAGCGAATCGCATGACCAAACCTAGAGAGCCGTCTGGCGCGAATGGGGCGATCGCTGAGCCAGTTGTCCAGATCTTCGCGCATCGCCGTTGCTGTGGCGTAACGATCCCTGGGATCAACCGCGGTGGCCTTGTCCAGAATCGTGGTGAGATCCTTGGGGAGCCCCTGCGTCGTGCGCGTGAGGCGGGGCAGTTCTCCACGCTGGACGCGACCCATGAGCTCGTCCCGCTGCATGTTGCCCCACGTGGCCTGACGCGTGATCAACTCACGAAGGGTCAAACCAAGCGACCAGATGTCGGTGCGCTCGTCGGTCCCGCCGGTGAAGCGCTCCGGAGCCATGTACTGCAGCGTTCCAACGAGATCTGTGCTCAGCGTGAGTTCGCTGGCGGCTTCGTGGTTTTCCTCGTCAACCTGTGATTCACCGAGTGCTTTGGATAATCCGAAATCCGTGATCCAGACAACGCCTTCGCTGTCGAGCAACAGGTTGGACGGCTTGATGTCGCGGTGTAGTGTGCCCGCGTCGTGGGCGTAGGCGAGCGCGTCGGCGGCTTGGCTGCCGATGCGTGCGATTCCTCGCGCCAACGAACCATTGCCCAATTCCAGGAGCAACCGCCGGCCATCTTCGCCGGACAGTTCTTCCTTCGCTCCCTCATCGGTTTGCTCTTGCTCGGTGGGTGAACCATTCGGTGCGGACGGAGCGGGATGCTTCTCGGTTCGCGTCGTGGTTAGTGCGGCGAGCACGCGGTCCAGACCAACGCCGCGAATCCACTGCATGGCGTAGTAGTGGTGGCCGTCGTGTTCACCCGATCCGAACACCGGGACGATGTTGGTGTGGTGCAGCGCGGCCGCGATGCGCATCTCGCGATGAAAGCGCCCAAGCGCGTGCGGCGCGAGCAGTGTCTGTTTGGGCAAGACCTTGAGCGCAACGTTGCGGTCCAGTGCTTCTTGCACCGCAGCGAAAACAACTCCCATCCCGCCACGGCCGATCTCGTGGAGGATGCGGTACTCACCAAGGCGTTCCGAACCCAGACTCCACCGTTCCATGGTTGAGCGCGCAGCCATCAGGTTGCGTTCACCGCGACCTGATTCCAAGAGCGTGGCCGTCGGCATCAGCATCCGCAGATCGTCCGCGAGATCGGGATGCTTCAGGCAGAGTGCTTCGAGGTCTACCCGTGACCCGGATCGCTCGGCGGCGACCGCTTCCTGCATGATTCGATCGAGCCGCGCAGCCTGAGCCTCGATCGCCTCATCGCCCGTATTTTCAGGTTCGTCAGTTGAGCTCATTTGGGTGCGCCTTTGTCGATCGCAGCCTTGAGGCGTCGAAGCGCGCGCACGTAGCGGTTGCTCGCAGCCGCATCTTTCAGCTGCAGCAGCTCGCCGACTTCGCGGTTGGATAGTTGTTCGAAGTGTCTCAGGACCAAGACTTCACGGTCGATGTCGTCCATCGACTCGAGCGCGTCTTCCAGCAGTGCGCGTTCTTCAGCCTCAACGGCGAGCCGACTCGGGGCGTTCCCGCTGGGCGCGCAAAGGTGGGCGGCAAGGATGCCGGACAACACCGCGGAGTCCGCGCGCGGGCCAACTCGCACTGAGACCTCCCGTGCTGCGTCCCGCATCTTCGCGCCGATGTGGCGACGGTGGATGTCGATCATCGTTTGGCCGACGACGAGCCGGAGCCACACGTAAGGGCTGGCGTCCTCTTCTTTCGCAAACGAGTCGAGCCGCTGGTGGGCTGCGAGAAACGACTCCTGCAACACGTCGTCGGGATCGACGCGGCCGAGCAGTCGACGATCCAGGCGGAAGTGCGCCATTCGATGGAGCGACTCCCGGTAGGTATCGAAAAGCGAGGCTAACGCGTCGACGCTGCCCGCTTGGAGGGCGGTTCGTAGCGCGTCGAGATCAGCAGGATGGAAGGTGTCCGTATCGGTCATCCAGGCACGTGGGGCGTCCAAAGAGAGATGGTAAAGTCTACCCCGCCCGACCCGCGTCATCACAGCGCACTCTGGCTGGCTTGCTCTGCCAGCCCCGGCTCTGCCATACTGCGGCTGCGTTGCCGAGCATTCCGTCCGGAGGTTGGGCGCATTTCAGCCAGCCCAATTGACTCACAGCATGATGAAGCCTCGCCGTTCTCGCACGACTCTCCTCCCGTTGATATTGCTTGCATGCACCTGGTCATTCGCCGGTTGTGGCGAGACGAAGCCGACCGACAACGGCGACGCGAACGGCGGCGGCGCTACGAGCGCTGGCGGAGGTGCGGCTGCAATGGACCCCGAAGCCAGCAAGGCTGTGGTTGGGAACTGGAAAGTGGTCGACATGACCATGGCCAAGCAAGCGATGATCACGAAGGCCATTGCCAGCAACCCGGACAAACCACGCAGCGAAATCGAGTCCATGTTTGCTGACGACAAGTTGAGCTACGTCTTTGCCGCAGATGGCAAGTCGGAGTCCCACGACGATCTGGGCAACCGTGGTCATGAGCATGTCGGTGGCACATGGGCTCTCAACGGGAAGACTTTCACGCTTACCGAGAGCGGCAAGAGCGTCACTGGCACGCTGGTGGATGGCAAACTTACGATCGCGGTCCTGCGATTCGACGGAACCCCGCTGCCCTTGGTGCTTGAGCAAACCACGGAATCTGCGCACGGGCCCGGGGAAGATCATTAGCGGGAGCGCGAAGGAAGACCGCGACGACGACGGGCCGCCGCTGTGGCGCGTCGACACGCCGGAGGATCTCGAGCGTCTGGCGGATGAGCTGGCTGAAGCTCCGCGGGTTGCTGTGGACACGGAGTTCAAGCGCGAGAAGACCTATTACCCGTGGCTTTGTGTGCTCCAGGTCGCGACGGATGACCTGGTCGCGTGCATCGATCCTCTCGCGTTGACCGGTCGACCGGCATCGGACCGTGCTGCGACGATTGACGCGCTCGAGCCGATGTTCGAAGTCTTCGCGATGCGCGACATCGAATTCGTCCTGCATTCGGCCAAGCAGGATCTGGAGATCCTCTTGCAGTGCATGGACGAGCTCCCTGTGCGCGTTTTCGACACCCAGATTGCTGCCACGCACGTGGGCCTAGGCGCGAGCGTTGGTTACGGCGACCTGGTGGAGCAAGAGCTAGGGATTGAACTGGCCAAAGCCCACACCCGGATCGACTGGAGCCGCCGACCACTGCCTGCCGGGGCTTGGGAGTATGCCGCCGACGATGTGCGCCATCTCTTGCCCCTGGCGTCACGGCTTCGGAGAGCCGTGCGTGTGGCGGAGAAAGAAAAGTGGGCTGCCGAGGACATGGCGGAACTCAGCGTTCCGGAGACCTACATGCGCCCACCCAAAGTGCAGCGCCTGCGCGGCAGCCGCGATCTGAGCAAGTCTCGTTGGCCGTTGGCCACGGAACTGACCAGCTGGCGTGAGAAGCTGGCCCAGAAAGCCGATCTGCCACGGCGCTGGGTGCTCCACGACCCAGTCCTCGTTGCGTTGGCTACGCGACGGCCGAAGAATCGGGCGGGCCTCGCGGAAATCCCCGGACT
>CBESZZ010000430.1:0-4192 GCA_965534055.1 uncultured bacterium
GGCGGCTGAGACAGGTGCGGCTCTGGCGCTTCCCAGACGAATGCGCCAAAACTGTCCCGCCCTCACCCTCCTGCCTCTTACGAGAGAGACGTGTTCCGCATGCGCGACCTCGCACCGCGTCCTTCAGTCTTCTGCCTTCCAGCCCGGTCCTGGCGTGCCGCGGTGGTTGGTGCCTTTGCGTGCCTTGCCGGTGGAGCCGCGGTGACTTCGTGCGTCACGGAAACCTTCGAGCGAGTTCCTGACGCGCCTCCGGTCTCGGGCATCGTGGTCGTTCCGTTCCCCAAGGCGAAGCCCGGGGAGGCGAGGAGCTCCTACGCCCTGCGGGACTATTACACGAACGTGATCGGGCAAATGCAGGAAGCGTTGGCGGATGGTTCGGTGGACGTCCTGCATGCGCTGCTTAGCCAGCACGACCGTTCCGCGGCACCACTGTGGGCTCGCGAGCAAATGGACACGTTTCGGCTGGCCGGCCAAAGCCTGGAGTTCGCGGACTTCCTTCGCGAGCGCGCAAAGATCGAGTTTGTCGATCAAACAGCGCCGGCACTTGGCGCGCCGCTGCGATTGCGCATCACGTTGCCGCCTTGGCCAGATCATGTGGTGCGCCTTGGTGCGCAAGACGACAGCGGGCCAGCGCCCATGCGGGTGCGCTTTAGTGTCGTGGACCGAGACGGCATGGGAGCGCGCACGGAGCATCACGACTCCAAGATGCTTCAGGTCAGTGATCCCATTGTGCTTCGCTCCGGTTGGCCGTTCACGATGGAGTTTGCCTTCGAGTTTCCCGCTGGAGGCGCGGTTCGACGAGACGTGAAGGTCGTGCTCGACTTGCTGCCCGGCTATTTGCAAATCTACTAACGCAAGCTGCCGGTGATGGCCAGTGAAGTGGCGCAGCGCACCGTGCGGCTGTGGCCGGCGGGCATTGAGAGTGTTCGCGATGCGCCGTTGGAGAGTTTGACCGCGGCGGTGCAGAGGATCGATCGCGGTGAAAATGAGTGGTTCAACCACGTGTATGTGGCCGCGAACTTCGTGGGTGCAGACGCACGGGACGAGGCGATCGCCACTCTCATGCCGTGGATTCGTTTCGGAGGGCCGCGTCAGCTTGTTGTCGCGGACGCGGCGATCGGTGTGCTCGTCGGTGAAGAGTTTGTTCGCGACCGCGAAGAGTGGCTTGCTTGGTGGCAACAGCGCAGCCGCTAAAGCGCTAGAGCGGATCAAGCTGTGGCGAGAATGGCGGAAGCGCCTTGGTCACACCCTTCGCGAGCGAGGTTGCCGACCCCCCAGTGCCCGAATCTCACAGCCCAGCGGTCGCGCGCTCCATCGAGGCTCGTTCACGGGCAGCGCGGAGCGGCGTTGCTTCGCGAGAGGAGCGAGAGGTTGCCATTCAAATTGAAGGCAGCCTTCTCAGCTGGGGCGATTGAAGCCCGGATCCAAGAGCCGTCGGATCTAGGCTCCGCCGCGGCTCTGGGCTAAGCGGCTTCGGACTGCGCGGCAGAGCCGCGCGTCGCGACGGAGCTGAGCGGTCGATTGGCCCGCCCCAGCGGACTGCTGGCGCGGACGGTTCAACGCGCGTCGACTCAGTTGCCGATGACGGCGGTCAAGCCTTGCGAGGTGCCTACTGGCACGCTGGCGCCGAGAGCAGGGTCGATGTCGACCAGCTGTGCGTTCAGCTGCAGGCCGTCCAAGCTGGCGTTGCATGGAACCGGGAAGGCGAACGAAACCGTGCCGGCTGGGGTGTTCGACATGCCCAAAACAGTGACTGGGTTGTTGAGGAACAGCAGCGCTCCCACGACGCCGCCAGGAATCTGCATGCCGGCATTCGTGCTGGTGGTGTTGAACAGGCCAAACACGAAGCCGCTCGGAACGAGGCCGCTGCCATCGATCGAGAACGCGGCGTTGCCCATGGTGGGCAGGCCCACGGCGCTGATCGTCGGGGTGCCCTGGGTCGTCGGCGATGCGGTGCCGAACGTGACGACGGAAGCCGAGCTGCAGCTCGTGATCGTCAGGTTGTCGAGGGTCGGTGGGGCAAGGAACGCGTTGTTGCTGATGTACTCGCGGTAAGAAACGTACGCGCCACCTTCACAGATCGAGGTGCCGGTCGCCGTGATGCGCTGGCCGTCATCGCAACCCAGCGTGCCGCCGAGGTTGCCGACAGTGTCTCCGCCGATGGAGCAAATGCGCAGGCGTTGCCAGCCGTCGTTGACGCCCGGAACGATGACAATTGGCGCGCCGAGAACCGTGAAGTCCGATCCACCGTCGTTGTAGTCCACCAGATACAGCGTCGTTGCCAACGCGGTGCGGGTGATCGTCCAAGCAATGCCGGTCTGTCCCGACTCCGCGTTGACACCCATGTAGGTGACGATGCCACCGACGTCGTTGGGCTCAGCGAACGAATCGGAGGTGCCGCGGACACCGAGCGTCGTGACTTCGCCGTCGTCGACGTCCAGGTTCACCGCGTCGGGGCCGGAGATGTAGATGTAGGTCTCAAGCGTGTAGTTGGTGCGGGCCGCGGCGCGCAGCCAGTTGGTGTCGCCTCCGCCGGTTGGATCGAACCACTGCGACACGTTGCCGCCACCAGGTGACGCTGGGATCCCGAGTGCCACGGGGTCCGTGACGGTGCCCGAGACGAAGGAGTAGATGAAGTCTGCTTCCACCGTGTCGCCGGGCGCGCCGTCGAAGTTGTTCACGTATGGCAGCGTGGTCGTTGCACCGGCCTCGTTCGACGTGCCAGGAGTCCACGGCATGGAACCGAAGTCACAGCCGTTGTCGTTCGTGTCCACGCCATCGCGGTAGCGCGAAATGGAGTTGAACACGTTTGTGTTCTCGTGGTTCAGGATGGCACCTTGGATACCGTCTCCTTCGAGCCAAGGCGGCGTTGGGTTGATCCAATCCGCATACTCCCACACGACGCTGTCCACGACGTTGGCGCCGTTGTTGAGGACGATTGCATCTGGGCCGTTCTCAAGCGAGAGACCGGTCAGCGGCATTTGAACGTTGGGGACGGTCGCTGCGCCGATGACGTAGTAGCCGCCGCCTGCAAGCATGAACGCCGGCAGGGTGATCGAACCGTTCGAAGGCGTTGTGCTGGTCCCGTCGAAGCCGTCGATTGTGTAGGTGCTGAGATCGACGGGGTTGGATCCCGTGTTGTAGATCTCGATGAATTCAAAGTCGTCGCCGCCGATGTCGTCGTAGCTGAGCTCGTTGATGACGAGCGGGTCGACGCCTGCTTCCGGGCCTTGGGGCGCGAAAGCGGCTGCTGCGAGGAGGAATGAGTGAAGCATGGTTTTGGTCCTGCTAAGGAGTGAGAAACTGACGAGATGAATGCGGCATCACGCAAATTGCGCCGTGCCCATGGTGCGCCGGGGGACGCGCAGATGGGTGGTCTTAGTGTACGTAGCCGGGTTCACAAGGGTGGGGTGCAACCTTCTCCTGGTCTTTGCAGATCGCTCTCAAAGCGTCTTGGCCAGTCACAATTGGCTTGATGCCATCGGTTACGGAAGGCAGCATTGTGGGCTTGTTCGGCCATTCCAGAGGCCAGGTTTTCACGCCCAGCCCTTAGGCAGAATCCACGATGTCCGACCCTTCCTTTCTCCCCGCAGAAGAGCAACTGGCGCGCCTGCGTCGTGGAGCGGTTGATCTGATCCGCGAAGATGAGCTGCTTAGGAAGCTCAAGAAGAGCCACAAGGAGGGCGTGCCGTTGCGGGTCAAGCTCGGCATCGATCCGTCGTCGCCTGACATCCACCTTGGTCACACGGTGGTGCTGCGCAAACTCCGTGAGTTCCAGAAGCTTGGTCACTTGCCCATCGTGCTTTGGGGGACGGCCACCGCGATGGTCGGCGACCCGACCGGCCGCAACAAGACGCGCCCGCCGCTCACGCGTGAGCAGGTCGAAGCGAACAAGCAGACCTACAGATCTCAGGTCGACCGAGTTCTCGACATCGAGAAGTCAGAGGAGCGCGAGAACGGTGAGTGGTTCACCAAGCTTGGCTTCATGGAAGCCGTGACTCTGGCAGGTCGTTACACGCTGGCGCAGTTGCTTGAACGCGACGACTTCGCGAAGCGATACGGCGAAGGTTTGCCGATCTCCATGCACGAGATGTTCTACCCGCTGATGCAAGGCCACGACTCCGTGGAATTGCGTGCTGACGTGGAGCTTGGTGGCACCGATCAGCTGTTCAATCTGATGGTTGGGCGGGAA
>CBESZZ010000431.1:0-4191 GCA_965534055.1 uncultured bacterium
CGGTGAACCTCGGCAGTGCGGCCAACGAAACCGTGGAGGACGTTGCGTGTCTCGCCGACGGTTCGTTCGCAGCTGTGGGCGTGGCTCGCGGTGGCGACATCACCTTCGCTTCCGGATTGCCTGAAGCGGTCACACTGATCTCGTTCGGACTCGGCGATGGATGGAGCGCGCGCTACGAGGCGACTACCGGGACGTTGCGTTGGGCAACATGGGCGGTGAGTTCGCAGGGTGTGGACCATGCCTCGCGGTTGGTTGCCACCCCGGACAACGGGCTCGTCGTTGGCGGCTTCTATGGGCCGATGTCGCGGTTCGCGGGTATGACGCAGGTGCTTCCCCTGGATGGTCCGATCGACACCTTCTTCTCGAAGATGAGCGCGAGTGGTGAACTCGAATTCGTCCGACGTGCGACGTCCGCTGGAAGCGAGTCGGTGCTCGGCATGGCGTCGCGGGAGGATGGCTCGATCACCGTGGCCGGAACGTGGACCGGCGGCCCACTGATTCTCGGTGGCGGCGACGCGCGGGAAACCACTCTGAACGTGCCCGCGGCCCTCTTGATGGGCACCTTCACCGCGCGGATGAACGCGGACCTCGGGTTCTAGTCGAGCGAGTCTGAAGCTCGCCGCCGATGTCACCGGCGCCTCACCCCGCTAGCTAGTCGTCATCCCACGACGCGGCGGCTTCTAGCGTGTCGGAGGATGGAGCCAGGAAGAACCGCTCGACGGCGACTGCGAAACGACTCTTGTCGTCGCGCTCGAAGCCGAAGGAACCTTCCATCGAACCCCACGGCGTGCGAAGTGGGCACGAGCTGACGTAGGTGAACGACTCGCCCGGATCGAGGCGCGGGAAGGCTCCGACCACACCAGGACCGCGAACGTCTTTGCGGCCGTTCTCGGCGTCGAGCACGACCCAATGTCGATCGAGAAGGCGCGCAGCTTTGGTGCCTTCGTTGTGCATGGTGATGCGGTAGGCGTAGACGTGAAAGTCGTCTTCGGCTGCATCGGGCACCAGCCAGGCGGAAGCCTGGACACGGATGCCTTCCGTGAGGGTGTCAGAATCTGCGGCGCGAGTCATCGCGGTTCGGTCCAAAGGGTGTGGGGGGCTTATCGCGGGGATCGACAAGTTAGGACGCCGCGAATCTACTGCCAACCAGGGCGCAACTCATTACCCATGACAGCGTAAACTCGGCCTTTCGACATCAGTGTGACTCATGACGACCTCACCGGACATCACTTCGGAAATCGGACCCGCCTCGCAACCTCTCGAGAAGCTCACGAAGAGTGACGAGGAGTGGCGCACGCAGTTGACGGATGAGCAGTATCGGATCACTCGGCAGGCCGGCACCGAGCGGGCGTTTACGGGCAAGGATTGGGACCGCAAAGACGCCGGTGTCTACCGATGCGTCGGCTGCCGGCTTCCGCTGTTCGTGTCGGGCACGAAGTTCAATTCAGGGTCCGGATGGCCCAGCTTCTATCAGCCGATTGCGGAGAAAGTTCTAGCTGCCGCTGCTGACACGACCCACGGCATGGTGCGCACCGAAGCCATCTGCGCGCGCTGTGACTCCCATTTGGGGCACGTGTTCGACGATGGTCCGAAACCCACGGGGCTTCGCTACTGCATCAACTCAGCCTCGCTCGAATTCGACGCTGCTGACTAGGCTGCGGATTACGAGGCCGATATGGGGTCGGCGGGCCGAGTTGAGCGTTGGGGCGGTCTTGCGGATACGTCCGCTTAGCCGTTGGTCAGGTCCCCAATGCGCCGTTCGCGTACCCCGTCGGTCGCGTGGTAGGACAGGTATGTGCCCGCCGGATCGCCGTTGCGGTTCAGGTGGCGATCCAGGAACTCCAGGTCATCGGGGAAAGGGAAGCAGTAGACGACGTCGAAGTCGTCCAGTTCGTGCGGCATTCCTGCGAACGCGTCCGGTCCGCTTCGCAGCGTGTGGAATTGCGTATTGGTTGGGGCGCCCTCGTCATCTTGCTCGAGGTCTTCATCGGTAAGAAACGAACCGAGCGCGAACCGCGCATCGACGCCGGCGCGTTTCGCGAGTTGGATGGACTGCGCATGAAGCCAGGCGTCGGTTTCGATTCCCCAGGCATCAAAGCCCGCGCGCGCGGCGAGGATGGCCACCACGCCCAGGCCTGAGCCATACTCAAGGAAGCGCGGCCGGCGCCGCGAATGGGTGCTCTGCTTCGCGAGTGCTTGCACGCGTGTGTCCACCGCATCCCAGTCGGCCGGTACGTAACTGTGCCAGCCGAGGTTTCTGATCTCGAATTGGTTCCACAGCCGGTCGGCCTCAGTGAACAGCTCTTCGCGGGTGAGGGGGGTAGCTTCTTGGTCCGAGGCGGCATCAAGGTCGGCAGGTTCAGTTGGGTCGGTCACTTCGGTGGCTCAGAGGTGGTGAGTTTGGCCTGGACGCGCTTCCAATAGCCGAGGGTTGCCTTCTTGCTGAAGCCGCGGGGCCCGCCGTTGTGCACGCGGGCGAGGACTTTAGCGTTCCGGTTGCTCCAGGCCGCGGGCGCCCAGCGCTGCATGTAGGCCGTGACAATGGCCTCGGCGTAGGGGCGCGACCGGCAGTCTTGATAGGTGCCGCCGAGATCCGGGCGCGCCTGAATCGCGTCTTGCCAATAGACCTGATGGATCTGGTATGGCCCGATCGCTCGACCGCCGTCGCCGTCGGGAACCACATCGCGATGCCCTGACTCCACGAAGCGGATGGCGTCCAGGATCTCCTGCTGCGTTGGTTTGCGCACTGCGGCTTCGGCGTTCCAACCGCTTCCGATCCACAAGAGGAGGAACGGCACGGCGATCGCACCCACGAAAGGTAGTGGGCCGTAGCGAGACCAGCGAGACGGGTTCGTTGCCGAACGGGCGTCCGCTGCGTTGCGGACTCGATGCTGCTCTTGGGGCATTCCCTACAGGGCTAGTGGTGTGATGCAGACAGACAGGGCTTGGCGGCGCGTCGACGTAGAAGTCGACCACATCGGTTAGCAGGTTGCTGACCGATGAGAAGGCCCCAAGACTTCTGCAAACACTACTAGTTGCCGATCCGCACGCGCAGTGCGTTGGACATCGAGACCTGCATTCCGGCTGCGGCGGGGTCGTTCGGGATCACGGCTTGCCAGTAGGTGTTCAATCCGCAGAGCGCCCGGAGGGGCGGGATGTTCACGCTGAATCCGGCGTTGCCCAAGGCATCGATCGGCTGCAGCAAGATGCTTGGGTTTGAGACGTAGAGCGTCGCGCCGTCGAACGGGATGTTCGCCTCAAAGAAACCGAACAGCACGAGCGCGTTGCCCGAAGGCAGCGCAGAGCTCAGCTGCAGAGACCATGGGCTGCCGGCCCTGGGCAGAGTGGACGAAAGCAGTGAAGGCACCCCCAGGGTGCCCGCCTTGCCTGCGCCAAACGCGCGGTTCTCCGCGATGTTGAAGCACCCGGAGAGAGCACCGTTCGCGGCGAGGGCGAAGCCCTGTGGGCCGACGGGGACGTTGGTCGCGCGCACTTCAAAGCGCCACGTGCCGATCATCGGGCTGGCGAACAGCGCGCGTTCGAGGTTGTTCTTCGCGTCGGCCACGCCGCCGGTGGTTGAGTTGCCGGCCTGCAGCACGTTGCCGAAGAACACGGTTCCCATCGGGTCGATGACGACCAAGTCGATATCGTTGATGACGGGATTGCTGGCGTTTAGCGCGCCGGGACGGTCCGTGAACGCCATGGTGATCTCCAGCGGCTCGGTCGACGCCGTGACACTCATTTCGAACGATGCGATTTCACCGGTTGCCAGGCCTTCGGCCTGCCGGGCTTCGGTCACCCAGAGCCGCGAGGTGTCGCCGGTCAGGTGCAATGACTTGTCGAGGATCACCCGCCCCCAACCTTCGCCGTTGCTCGGGTAGCCGGTGATGCCTGGCATGTCCACGCCGCCGTTGATGAGCACCGCTTTGAGAAGCGCTCCGCTAGGCACGTACCGATCACCCATGACTGGGCCACCCGAGGGGTAGAAGCCGTCCATGAAGTACTGGCGCACGAGCATGGCGGCCGCGGAGATCGCGGGGCAAGCCATGCTGGTTCCGGTTTGGGTCGCGGTGCTACAGGACTGGCGGCCCGCGGAGACGATGGAGCAGCCAGGTGCGAAGAGCTCGGGCTTGCGTCGGCCATCCGAGGTTGGACCGCGGCCGCCGGAGCAAAATGCGCCAGCGCTGCCAC
>CBESZZ010000432.1:0-4170 GCA_965534055.1 uncultured bacterium
TGATGATCGCAACACTTTCACACGTGGAGCATCTCCCGCTTGCGGAAGGAACGGACGAAGCACCGGTACGGGAGCAGCTCGAAGAATCGTACCGCGCGGCGCAGCGCAAGGTCGAGAAGCACGCCCGCGATGAAGTGGAGCGCATCTATCGCCATCCGGGGCTGGAGCGCGACGATCCCAGACTTGATCTGCTGCGAGAGGATCTCTTCGCAGAAACCGTATGGAAGGCGTTCGGTCTGACGCGCACGCAGCTCGTCAAGTACGGCGCTGGCTGGGGCGCTGCCATTGGTGCCGGAATTGACCTGGCGGTCGGTGGGTTGTCGTTCTTGGCGGGGACGGCCATCGGTGCTGGGATCGGTGCCGCAGCCGGTTGGTTTGGTGGTCAGCAGGTCGCGCGCATTTGGCCGTCTTCGAGTCCGCTCGCGCGCGCCATCTTGCCTGGTGAAACGGGCCGGTTCGTCGCGATGGGGCCGGTCTCGAGCCCCCGCTACGCGTGGGTCTTGCTGGATCGTGCGCTGGTGCACTGCCGTGCCGTGAGCGAGCGCAGCCACGCGCGCCGCGACGCGTTGGAGCTCTCGACGGCTGGACTCGTTTCTGGCTTGCCGAAGGAGCGACGGGATGCGATCGATGCTGCGATGCGCGGTGTCCTCAAGGGGATCGGCAAACGCGAAGTCGTCGCTGAGGATCGGTCCAAGCTGGAAGCGTCGATCCGTAAGGCGCTCGAAACGTAGGTCACGCCCCAGCTCGCAACCCGCGCGAGTGAGGATTGTTGTCGCGGCCTTCCACCGTCACTTCTTGCGGATTGGGACCTTGATGATCTCGATACGCACGTCGGAATCGAACGCTTCGTAGGTGATTGGGAACCCGTCGGTGACCTCCTGGCCGGTTGCGAGGATGTGACTTGGTTCGTCCCCGTTGCCCGGCACGCCGCGGGCCAGCCAAGTTCGGTCGCCGAACTCGAACTTCAGCGCCACGCGATCGTGAGCGAAGATGAGCTTGCTCTCCAAGATCTCGTCTGCCCGGTTCTTGCCCTGTTCGATGATGTCCATCACCGGTGGCCCGACCATGTCGGTCACGGTGTCTTCGATCTCGTAGAACTTGATGTAGCCGATCGCCAAGGCCACGGCCGCGGCGAACCCAATCGCGACCCGTCGCTCCATGCGGCGGGATTTGGCGTGTGCTGCCTGCTGTGCCCGGAGCGTCGCCACCTCAGCTTCCAAGCGCTCCAGGTTCTCGGTCCAGTTGGGGTCGGGCGGGGGTGGGGTCATGTCAAAAGTCCTGGTGGCGTGATTCAACGCAGTGTGATCCCAGGCCGACTTCGATGCGAGGGCCGTCCCCGGTCCGGAGATTCAGCCCCGAACCTCAGTCCCGAGGTTCAGTCCCGAAGCTCAGCCCCGAGACTCAACCCCAGAGCTCTATTCCCGAGGCATAGGCCACAGGGCAGGCATCGCGGGCAGCGGCCGGGTCCGGCGACGGTCATGCCGATTCGGATCGCGCGATTGGGCTTGGCTTCTTGCCAGTCTTGCCCAGAGGCGAGCCGCCAGGCTTGCGGCTCGCCGACCGCTGCTGAACACTGCGCGCGCCCATGAGTGCTTCCTCCGAATCCTCTGCCGCCAAGGCCCACTATCCAACCGTCGACCCCCGCTGTGCCTTCCCGGACATCGAGCGGGCGGTGCTGGCTTCGTGGGAGGCCGATGGCACGTTCGCGAAGTCCGTCGCGCAGCGTCCCAGCACCAAGGCGGACGGCTCCTCGAACGAGTTCGTTTTCTACGACGGCCCGCCGTTCGCGAACGGGTTGCCCCACTACGGGCACCTGCTGACCGGTTATGTGAAAGACGTGGTGCCGCGCTACCGCACCATGAAGGGCGAGCGTGTCGAGCGTCGCTTCGGCTGGGATTGCCACGGCTTGCCGGCCGAGATGGAAGCTGAGAAAGAACTCGGCATCTCCGGGGTCTCCGCGATCACCGAGTTCGGCATCGACAAGTTCAATGCGCAGTGCAAGCAATCGGTGCTGAAGTATCGCGACGAGTGGCGAGCGTACGTGACGCGGCAAGCGCGTTGGGTCGACTTCGACAATGACTACCGCACCATGGACGCCTCCTACATGGAGTCCGTCATGTGGGCGTTCAAGCAGCTGCACGACAAAGGGCTCGTCTACGAAGGGCATCGCGTGATGCCGTATTCGTGGGCGATGGAGACGCCGGTCTCCAACCACGAAACGCGCATGGACGACGCCACGCGGCCGCGTCAGGATCCAGCGATCACCGTGACGTTTCGCCTCGAGCCCAAGCCGAGTGATCCTGGACCGCTGGACGTGATGGTGTGGACGACGACGCCGTGGACGTTGCCGTCGAACTTGGCTTTGGCGGTGGGGCCGGACATCGCCTACTCGGTGATGCGCAGCAAGGACGGCGAGGGCTACTTCGTGATCGGCCAGGCTGCCGCCGGGAACTACGAGAAGGAGCTCGAAGACGCTGAAGAAGTCGCCGTGATGCAGGGCTCCGAACTCATCGAGCGCGCGTACACACCGATCTTCCCCTATTTCGTCGGCCACGAGAACTCGTTCCGCGTGCTCGGTGCTGAGTTCGTCGACACCGAAGAAGGCACGGGTGTCGTGCACATGGCGCCGGGGTTCGGCGAGGACGACCAGAAGACCTGTGAGGAACACGGCATCCAGCTGGTGTGTCCCGTGGACTCGAAGGGTCGCTACACCAGCGAGGTCACGGACTACGTGGGTGAACTGGTGTTTGACGCGAACAAGCCGATCATCCGACGCCTCAAAGACGAGGGGAAGCTGGTTCGGCACGTCACCTACGAGCACAACTACCCGCACTGCTGGCGCACGCGCGAACCGCTGATCTACAAAGCGGTGCCAGGGTCGTGGTTCGTGTCCGTCACGCAGTTCAAGGAGCGGATGGCGGAGCTGAACCGTGGCGCGAGCGGCGGAGATGACGGCATCCAGTGGATCCCAAGCCACGTGCGCGATGGTCAGTTCGGCAAGTGGCTGGAGAACGCCCGCGATTGGTCGATCAGCCGCAACCGGTTTTGGGGCATGCCCATCCCGGTGTGGAAGAGCGATGACCCGGCGCATCCGCGCGAGGACGTCTACGGCAGTCTGGATGAACTCGAACGCGACTTCGGGGTGCGCCCCGATGACCTGCACCGTCCGTTCATCGATGAGCTGACGCGTCCGAACCCGGATGACCCGAGCGGCAAGTCGACGATGCGGCGCGTGCCCGAGGTGCTCGATTGTTGGTTCGAGTCAGGGTCGATGCCCTACGCGCAGGTGCACTACCCCTTCGAGAAGAAGGACTGGTTCGAGCATCACTTCCCCGCCGACTTCATCGTGGAATACGTCGCGCAGACGCGCGGTTGGTTCTACACGCTGATGGTGTTGGGCACCGCGCTGTTCGATCGCAAGCCGTTCAGCCACGTGATCTGCCACGGCGTCGTGCTCGATGAGAAAGGGCAGAAGCTCAGCAAGTCGCTGCGCAACTATCCGGACCCCGTGGAGATGTTCGAGTCGCACGGCGCGGACGCGTTGCGCTGGTTCTTGGTGTCGTCGCCGATCCTGCGTGGCCAAGATCTGGCGATCGCCAAAGACGGCAAAGACGTCGGCGAAGTCGTGCGGCTGGTGCTCAACCCGATCTGGAACGCCTACTACTTCTTCACGCTCTACGCGAACAGCGATGGCGTGCAGGCGAAGCGGATCACCAACGCCGAAGCGGTGCTCGATCGCTACGCCCTGGCAAAGACGCGCACTTTGGTCGAGCAGGTCACGGCCGCGCTCGATGGCTACGACCTTGCTGGCGCATGCCAGTTCGTGACCGGATACCTGGACGCGCTGAACAACTGGTACATCCGCCGCAGCCGGCCGCGGTTCTGGCGTTCGAGCCAGGACGTTTCCGCGCGGTACGACAAGCAGGCCGCCTATGACACGCTCTACACGTGCATGAGCGCCCTGTGCCGGGTTGCTGCACCGTTGCTGCCGCTGTTGACCGAGGAGGTCTACCGCGGCTTGAGCGGCGAGGAGTCCGTGCACTTGACCGATTGGCCAAAGCCCGAAGAACTACCGGAAGACGCAGAGCTCGTCCGCGCCATGGACACGGTGCGCGCTGCGTGTTCGACGGGTTTATCTCTTCGCGAAACGCGCAAGCTGCGCACGCGGCT
>CBESZZ010000433.1:0-4150 GCA_965534055.1 uncultured bacterium
TCGTCCACGGCCTGATGCAGCGCGCGGGCAGAGTGCACGTAGAGCGGCGTGTCGAATTGCTTCGCGAGATCGGCGAGGGAGTGCCCTTCCAGCTGCACCCCTTGCTCGGGCGGGAGCTCCAGCGGGATCGAAAGGCGCTGCGCGGCAAACGCCCATGCCGGGTCGGGTGCCTTCGGGTCAGGACTCACGGGCTTGAAACTCCACGGCGCGGAGCATCTCGCCGGCCGGCGATGGTCACAAGGAAGATCGTCCCCACAAGCCGACTCTCCTGGCGCCGACCGGGCTGGCCGAGCCGCCCAGATCGCGCGTTGGCCGGATTTTTGCGCCGCGCCGCCCGCCTGGCTCGGCTACGGTGCGCAGGTGACCACCCCGTCGCTATCTCCCGTTGAGTTTCGCGTTCCGCCAGTCGATGCGGTGGCCCTGGAGACCCGGGCTGCCGAACTCGCCACGCGGTCCATCAAGAAGGACGCCAAGCGACAGGGGCTGCTCCTGGCGTTGGCTATGACCGACCTGACCACGCTGGAAGGCATGGACTCTCCCGGTCGGGTGCGGAGCCTCTGCCAGAAGGCATGCTGGCCCATGGCGGGGCGTGATGACATTCCGCCCGTTGCCGCGGTGTGCGTGTACCCAGACCTGGTGCAGGTCGCGGTGGACGAACTCAAGCGGCTCGGTAAGCGGGCTTCGGGCATCGCCGTGGCATCTGTGGCGACCGGCTTCCCCGCGGGCCGCATCGACCTGGAGTCGAAGCTGGTGGAGACTCGTGCCGCGGTGGACGCCGGCGCGAGGGAGATCGACATGGTGATCGATCGCGGTGCTTTCCTCGCCGGGCATTACGGCCGGGTGTTCGACGAGATCTGCAAGATCAAAGAGGCTTGCGGCAAAGCTCACCTGAAGGTGATTCTCGAGACCGGCGAGTTGCGTACCTACGACAACATTCGACGGGCGACCCGCATCGCGCTGCTGGCCGGTGCGGACTTCGTCAAGACGTCGACCGGCAAAGTCGCTCCGGCATCCACGATGCCAACGGTGCTGCTCATGCTAGAGGCCGTCCGCGATCACTACCTCGAAACGGGGAAGTTCGTGGGCGTCAAAGCCGCGGGCGGGATTCGCGATGCGAAGACCGCGCTCAAATACCTCGTGATTGTTGCGGAGACGGCGGGCGACCGCTGGCTTTCGCCGGACGGGTTTCGGTTCGGTGCAAGTTCATTGGTCAACGACATCCTGATGCAGCTCGAGAAGGGCCGCACGGGTGTCTATCAACGGCGGAGCGATTTCAGTGTCGACTGACCCCAACGGCAGCAAGACGGCAACCGGGCAGAAACCAAGCCCAGCAAGCAATTCGTCTGCGGATTCACGCCATCTCACGTTCGGCGAAGCCTGGCAATACGCCAAGGCTCCCGAGAGCACCGACCACTTCGAGATTCCCGAACGCCACGGGTTGTTCATCGACGGCGAGTTCGTGGAACCGGCTTCGGGCAAGTGGTTTCAAACGATCAATCCGGCGACCGAGGAGCCGCTGTCCGAAATCGCCGAAGCGGGCGACGAAGACGTGGACCGCGCGGTGGATGCCGCGACCCGCGCCCAGCGGGACACGTGGTCGAAGGTCTCTCCGGGCGATCGCTCAAAGTATCTGTTCCGCATCGCGCGGATCCTGCAGGAGCGCGGCCGTGAGTTCGCGTGCCTAGAAACTCTCGACGGCGGTAAGCCCATCCGCGAATCGCGCGACGTCGACATCCCGCTTGCTGCGCAGCACTTCTTCTACCACGCGGGATGGGCCGACAAGCTGGACCTCGCGTTCCCTGGTCAAGCCGCACCTTCGCCGGTTGGCGTGGTAGGCCAGGTCATTCCATGGAACTTCCCGCTCATGATGGCGGCGTGGAAGATCGCGCCGGCGCTGGCCTGTGGAAACACCGTAGTCCTGAAGGCCGCGGAGACCACGTCACTCACGGCGCTGCGTCTCGCTGCGGTATGCAACCAGGCGGGGTTGCCTCGCGGCGTGGTGAACATCCTGACCGGCGCGGGAGCGACGGGAGCTTCGCTCGTGAAGCACGAGGGGCTCAACAAGGTGGCGTTCACCGGCAGCACCGGGGTTGGACGTGAGATTCAAAAGACTCTTGCGGGAACCGGCAAAGGCCTGACGCTGGAGCTCGGCGGCAAGGCAGCACACATCGTGTTTGAAGACGCCGCACTCGACCAAGCGGTCGAAGGCGTGGTGCGCGGGATCTTCTTCAATCAGGGTCACGTGTGCTGCGCTGGCTCCAGGCTGCTGCTGCAAGAAAGTATTCACGACCTGTTCGTCGAGAAGCTGCTGCGCCGCATGGAGCGGATTCGGGTGGGCGACCCCATGGACAAGAACACCGATCTCGGTGCGATCAACAGCGCGGCTCAGCTGGCGCGCATCAAGACTCTGGTCGCTGCCGGCGAGGCCGAAGGTGCCACGCCGCATCAGCGATACGCTGGTTCGGATGGACTGCCTAGCAAGGGCTATTGGTTCCCGCCCACGCTGCTTACCGACGTGAGCCAAAGCCACCAGGTGGCGCGCGAAGAGATCTTTGGCCCCGTGCTCTCCGTGCTGACGTTCCGTACGCCGGACGAAGCGGTGGCCAAGGCGAACGACACGCCCTACGGCCTATCCGCCGGAGTTTGGACCGACAAAGGTTCGCGCATTCTCTGGCTCGCCAGTCGATTGCGTGCCGGAGTGGTGTGGAACAACACGTTCAATCGCTTTGATCCTGCCAGTCCGTTTGGTGGATTCGGCGACAGCGGCTTCGGTCGCGAAGGTGGCCGCCAAGGCTTGCGTCACTATCTGCACTTCGCTGGCCAACCACACCAGGGCTGATCATGGCTGCACCACGCACACCGGTTCGCAAGACCTACAAGCTCTACGTTGGCGGCGCGTTTCCGCGCAGCGAGTCCGGGCGGACGTATCGCCCGGTGAAAGGTTCAGATCCAAACGGGGATGCACTGTCAGTGCACAACGTCGCGCGCGGGAGCCGCAAGGATCTCCGCGAAGCGGTGGTCGTCGCGGCCAAAGCGCAGCCAGGCTGGGCCGGACGTACGGCTTACAACCGCGGGCAGATCCTGTTTCGCATCGGCGAGATGATCGAAGCGCGCCGCGACGCGCTCGTTGCGGAGATTCGCGAAGCTGCTGACGTCGCGGGTAAGGACGTGTCGGTGGCGGCTGCGCGCAACGAAGTCGATGCCACGGTGGACCTGGTGTCCTGGTATGCCGGCCTCGCCGACAAACTGCAAAGTCTGTTGGGCTCGCAGAACGCGGTAGCGGGTCCGTTCTTCAACTTCTCGACGGTTGAGGCGACCGGCGTGATCGGTGTGATCGCGCCCCACGAGTCGTCGCTACTCGGCTTGTTGGCGTTCGCCATGCCGATGCTTGTTGGCGGCAACACGGTGGTTTGCCTACTCGCCGAGCAGCGGCCGTTCGCGGGACTGGCGCTCGGTGAAGTGTGCGCTTCGTCCGATGTTCCTGGCGGCGTGATCAATCTGATCTCCGGTCAGCGCGACGAACTTGTGCAACAACTCGCATCCCACCGCGAACTCGACGGACTCTTCGTTGCCGGCGAACCCGATCGAGCGATCGGTGAAGCGGCGGCGGACACCGTGAAGCGCGTGCGGTTCTTGCCGACGTCGCCGGCCACGTTCACCGCGAAGAAGTCGGCCCAAGAGCTGCGCTCTCTCCTGCTGGTTGAGCCGTTTGTCGAAGTGAAGACGTTTTGGCATCCCGTGTCGTCCTGAGATGAAACGTCACCCCGCTCACGTCATCGCCGCAAAGCGCGATGGCGCTTCATGGTCCGAAGATGAGATCTCGGACATCGTGTCTGGCATCACCGATGGCTCCCTGGGCGACGCCCAGCTCGGCGCCCTGCTGATGGCGATCTGTTGCCGCGGCATGTCTACCACGGAGACCCGCGCACTCACGCTCGCGATGCGCGACTCCGGACGGGTGCTGCAGCATCCCGGCATCGATCGACCGCTGGTCGACAAGCATTCAACCGGTGGCGTGGGCGACAAAGTCAGCCTGGTGCTGGCACCGCTTGTTGCCGCGTGCGGTGCCGCGCTGCCGATGATCAGCGGCCGCGGACTTGGCCACACCGGCGGCACGCTCGACAAGCTCGAGTCGATTCCTGGTTTCAGC
>CBESZZ010000434.1:0-4143 GCA_965534055.1 uncultured bacterium
CGAGATCTTGCCCACGGGCACATCCGACACACCAGGAGAGGTTTACAGCGTCGCCGACTACGGCGACGTGCACAGCTCTTCGCCTCTGCAGGGAAATCCGCAGGGCAGGAAATTCGCTCCGGTCATGTTTGGCCCCGGCGGGCCTGGGATTGGCAACTTCCAAACCGCGGTTGTGGTGAACAACTCCAACCGATCTCAAGATCTGATCGTCGACATCAACTACTTCGATCGTCTCGGTGCGCCGCAAGCGACGAACCAGGTGACCATCGGCCCGTACAGCACCCACACCGAGCCGACGATCATCGGAGATGCGATCGGCATGGTGTGCGTTGAGGTCACGGCGAACAGCCCCGCGCGGAAGTTCGTTGGTTCGACGGTCTACTACTGCGACGAAGTCGCGGACCTCTACAACAACCAAGGCGCCACGATCGATGTGGTTCCTTTCATGGCGTCGATGCAGCCGCTTCAAGAGTCACAGGCTGGCAGAACACGTGCGACGTTTGGACCGATTCCGGCGCACAACTTCAGCTTGGATTCGCAGCAGGATCTGGTCAACGGCATCTTCGGTTTCGTCAACTTGGTGAACCCGAATGCGATCCAACACGATATCCAAGTAGTCATCAGCGATTCGACCGGCGTCGTGTCGTCCTTCCCCACGTTCATCAGTCCCAAAGGTGCATTGCAGGTGCTCGACACCTTCCCCTTGGCGCGGGACATCTACATGAACAACTTGGCGGACCAGGATTTCAACATCACCGTCATCTCGCTGGACAACCTGCCGATCGTGGGTGAGCTGATCATGTTGGACCTCTCGGGCAACTTTGAAGGTCAGTTTCAAGTGGGCAGCCGGACCCGCATGGCTTCGACCATGGGTGGCTACCTCCACAAGAAAGAACTCGTCAACCCCGAGCTCATTGTGCAGGGCGTGACGACGACCATGGGGATCAGCAACCTCGGTGCAAACAACTCAGGGCCGATCACCGTCGACTACTTCTCTTCAACGGGCGTCTTGCTCGCGTCGGACAGCCTGCCTGCTTTGGGCTTGTTCCAGTCCGCAATCTTGGGTGTCGGCATGGTTGCCAGTCCGAACTTCCCTGGTGCGGCGACGTTCCAGGGTTGGGCTCGGGTGCGGGCCACCACGGGTGGCCTCTACGGCTGGACGATGCGAGGCGATGAAGGGACCAACGGGCCTACGCCACGCTCCTTCGCCGACCTGCTTTCCAACACGGGTGCCAAGGAGCAAGCCACGGGCTTCCTCTTCAACGGTCGCCGCCTGCAGATTGCTTCACTCGCGTTCGATCAGTCTCAGGATCCCGATCCAGGCCACATCGCGATGGTGAACAACGTGGTGTCGAACATCAACGCCTACAGCTTCCTCTTCCTGCAGCCGCAGAGCCCCGTCAGTCTGCCGGCGTCGTTTGCCGGTATTGCGAACTTCACGGGCCTCCGCGCCTTCGATACTTCGCTGACCTACGAGGATCCCATCATTACGACGTTCGCCTCGTACCACATGGGCATCGTCACCGTTGCCACGGGTTCGGTGAAGGGTGTGTTCACGATTGGCGGGCAGATCGCAGGACGCTTGCCGATTGAAGGCAA
Organism: uncultured bacterium; assembly: GCA_965534055.1. Taxonomy (GTDB): domain Bacteria; phylum Planctomycetota; class UBA1135; order UBA1135; family UBA2386; genus CBESZZ01. Next base: position 1,600 of record CBESZZ010000434.1, read on the forward strand.
CTTGATGGGCTATCCCGGCCCCGGCGACACGGTCCCCTAATTCGATATCCGGGCCTTATTTATCGGCCCACTATTCGTTGATCGCAATTTGAAGGGCGAACCGCAAGTGCGGTTCGTCCATTTTTGGTTCACGGGTCGGTGTCCATCGCGCGCTAGCGCGGGAAAGCTCGTCCAGGGATTGGACCGGCGAGTGTCTCGACCCGGTGGTCCACTTGGATTGGTCTAACCGCGCGTCTGCTCAATGGCTTTGCCTTCCTTGCGCGCGCGCGCCCAGGAGAGTTCGAGGTCTTTGATGGTGCCCGATTCTTCGGCCGTCTCAAGAAGGCCGAGCATCTCCATCAGTACCTGGCGCTGAAGTTTGTTGTGAAACGGGACACCGAATAGGTGGCCCATCATGAAGGGTAGGAAAACCGCGCGTGGCGGCTTGGCGTGTTCAGTCACGTCGCGGGCGACACTCGGAGACACGGTGGCGATCCCCTTCTTTTCTGCGGCGCGCTGCACGAGCGCGATCGTCTGATGGCAGATGGGTCAAGCGGGCGCCGCGAGCGCGACATCCACCTCATCGTTGACGAGCGCTTGGGCAACCTCTTCCGCAAGGGTGGCTTCGAGCTCCACCGGATCCATATTGTAGCCAATGAAGGTGTAGTGGTTCGCATTGAGCTCGCCGATGACACCTTCGTCGCGGAGCTCGCGTAGCCGCTCGATCGGGAAGATCACGTTGAGGTCTCGATCCGCCCCGAACGTCGGATACTTCAGCTGATGGATCTCGAGGTCGGCGACCTCGGCGTCGCTGGGAACCCGTCGAAACGAGTAGTCACCGATTGGATGCACCGTATCGAATGGCAGCGTGCCCTTGGGTTGCACGCCCGAGGTAGACAGGAAAGCGACCTTGCACTCCGAGAGCGGCTTCTTGAGCTTCGCGAGCGGCACTAGGTCGTCTTTGTGGATCATCGAACCTGGGTAGCGTTCGTTGACCGTGGTCCATAGACCGGGGCGAAGCTGAACCCCATGAGGGTCCGTGTCAGACATGTCCGTCATGGATCCACTCTCCTGAGTGCTTCACGAGGTAGAAGTGCAGGCGAAAGAAGAGATGGGCCAGCGTTGCGTGATCCTGGCCCTTAAGCGTGTCGTCGATGAACTGCTGATCGGTATCGGGCATGGGGATCAACGCCTTCAGTGCTTCCACCCAGGCTTTGTTGATCTCCTTGGCACCGGCTTCCGGGCTGCCGTCGCCTACGTGCAGCCGCACGTACCGAAGCAGCGCGTCTTGATCACCATTTTCGACGGCATCTTTGAGGTGTGCGAGGGACATAGGCTCGAGAGCCTAGCAACGACGGGGTTTGGCGCGCGGCGAAGCATGCGCTCGTACAGAGTCCTTACACGCGTTCTCGTCTGATTGAGCTTGGCAGGCGTGCCGCTCGATTCCTGCGTTTGATGCAGAGCGGCTTGGCTCCGACCAGCATCTGGCCGGTGGTTCTTCGTTGGCTATCCCAGCCGCCCACTCTTCGTTCAATGGTCAGTGTCCGCGCTCCCACCAGGGAGTCTCGACTAGTCCAGCGCGACGTCGGTAGATTTGGATGCCCTTGACCCAACACACGGGGATCGCCACCGCCAGAATCAAATAGCGTGCGTGGCCGCTGTCGGGCCATAGCGATGTGCCGGACGTTGCGGTCCAGAGCCACGTCGCCAAGACGGCGACACAGAACTCGATCGCGATGGCGCGAGGATGTTCGATGACGTCGAACGCGGCGCCTACCGCCCATGTTGCGAGGTCGGCGAGTAGGAATCCCGTGAGTAGGTGCGGCCCGTTGGGCAAGCTCGAAGCCAGTCCGCTCAGTGCCAGGTAGAGCAGGGCGCGAAGTCCGGCTTGAGCAAAGCGGAACGCGCGGTCCGTCGCGAGGAGGGTCGCCTGCGCGCAGGGTAGTTTCGCGCGGGCTTCACGGCGTCGCTGGATGTGCCGCTGGGTGTCGCTGGACAGTGCCCGGCCGGTAGGAGCCGTGGAGCCGTGTGGGTCCGTCGGGCCCTGTGACTGATGGTCCTGCGCCTGATGGAGAACGGCTTGGCTCCGGTCAGCATCTGGCCGGTCGGTCTTGGTGGGTGTGCGGTATGCGGACACAGGACGTTCATCGGCTTCAGGCGGGTTGCGCCTTTGTCGGATTCGCTCAGCCGGGGAATGCCGAGAGTTGTCCCCAGGATTGGTCCTGTTCAGCCTCATTCTGGCGCCGCGGGGGTCGGAGTGTTCGCATTGCGCGCCGCGCCATGGCGCAACCCCGACGCGCGCCGCTATCGTCTCACGCATGCGCAGCGTCTTCTTCGTTTCCGCACTCGGCTTTGGTTTTGCCGGCTGCGTGGTTTCCCACCCCATCCAAGCCCCTGCGACGGCCCGGCCGGGAATCGAATCGCCACTGGTCGACGCGACCATGCGAGACGGCTCCGTGGGCGTCACCCGCACGAGCCTGATCACCGAGCCTCGGGTGAACTGGCAATCACTGGGCAAGTCCGTGCTCGGTAAGCCATTGAACGTGGCGACCTTTGGCAGCGGTC
>CBESZZ010000435.1:0-4134 GCA_965534055.1 uncultured bacterium
TCGGCGTCGGAGCGGTTGCCGCACTCGCCCTCACGGTGACGTTCTTCACCGCGATGCCCGAGGCATGGCAGCGCGCCCGTGCGTTCAGGACGGATGCAACATCCGCGAAGTTCGAGCCGACCGAAGGGCCATTCTCACGCAGAGCGCAATTGTCGCGAGCACACTCTGTTGGCGAAGCGGACATCGCCGCGGGAATGTTTCCACGGACACTGTGCGCCGTCGGAGTCGAGGTGCCTTGGGCTGAGCAAGTGCTCACCAAAGCCCATCGAGAACAACTGCACGAGGTTCTCGACCACCTCAACGTCGACCACGTCACGATCAAGATCACGCCCGCACTACTGACCGATGCCGCACTGCGCGGTCAGGTCGAAACCGAGATCTCGCTCATGCACGGCATGCGCCGCGAGGTCGTTGTCCTGCTCGAACCCGATCCACAGATCGCCCAGTTCGAGAACATCGACTCGCTGCGCCGTTCCATGGACCAACTCGTTTGGTATGCATCCGAAACCTTGGAAGCGGGCCTACTCGTCCCGTTCTCAGGACCGTTCGCGCTGCTGCAGCCAAAACTGCAAGAATCAGCCACGGTAGAGGACTGGATCCGGATTTCACGCGATGTCGCTGCGGACATCGCCCGCGCCAACCCCGAAGTGGCGACCGCGCTTGCGATCCACAGTCGCGGCCCCGCGGCAGCAGAACTCTTCCGCCGACTGCGGGCGCAGGATTCGCCGGTCGACGAAGTCGCCCTGGGCGTCCTCCCCGACTCCATCGTGAGTTCGGCAACGGACATCGAGCGAGGACTGCAAGTGCTCGCCGGCTGGGTTCGCGATGTGCCCGGACCACGCCCAGTGCGAGTCGTGACTTCGGGTGCGAGCCCGATCCGCTCGGGCGGGAAACTCGGCCAGCAGCAGTTCCTACTGCGCGCAGGACGGGTGCTCGTGTTGGACGCCGGGATCGACGTCTTCACCGTTGGCCCGATCGAAGACCGCCTCCTGGGAAGCTCCCCAGACATGCGAGGACTGGTCGAGGGTCCCGCGATGCGAAAACGCCCAGTGTTCGACTCACTGCTGCCTCAGCACGGCGTCTTTGAATCCGGGTTGTCCCACGCGCCGACGCCAAGGGCACCAGGGCGCACGCCATCCATGCACGCACCGCGCCCAATCTCGGGTGGTTAGCCCTCGACCAGACCGGCGGCAGGCGAGTTCCGGACTCACCCGTCTCGATCTCGGCTTCCTCGCTGAGCGAAAGCACCCACGACGGTCGATAGATCCTAGGCGTCCGCACGAATGACGTGCGACCGCCACCTGACGACAGCACACCACACGGCCATGAATCAGCCTTTGATCCGCCAGCTCATCCTGATCACCCACGGCGTGGACCCCACTCGGGTCGACCCCGAATCCGCGCCAAATTTCAGCGCACTCGTGGGCTCCACACCACTCCGCCGGCTTGAGCGCACCGAGTGCGTTGACGTCGCGATTGAGCTCGCCGGCGGCACGCTTGTCGACGAGCTGCGCACCATCGGTGCGAGTGTTGACCGACGTGCTCTGCGTGCGCTCGGAGCGAATTCACCGACGGCTGCTGCTTCGCTGGTCGCCAGCCGCGCGAACGGTCCGGCACTCGTGACCTTCGTCGAGTTCAACGCACCAATGGACGCAGCGATGGCATCCACCAGTCGGTTTGGCGGCAAGAGCTTCACCGCCGCACTCATGGAATCCGACGCCGCGTTGGGCCAAGTCGTACAGACGATTCGCGAGCAGGGCGAAGAACCGGAAGTCACGTGGATCGCAGTCACAGCCAGCGTCGACGTGAACGAAACGGTGCCCGTTGCACACCTGCTCAAGCGCCACCTGCCCTGGACGTCTCGGCGCCAGGTCAATTACAGCATGCACCCGGAACTGCTCCGCGTGTCGACGCACAACCCGAACATCGAGGGCCGGGTCCGCGACGTACTGTCCGCCGCGCCGTTCAACACCTACGGCGAAATGGTCGCGGTCGACGATGACCGCAACCGCGGCGTCGCTTCCGGCGAAGTGCTGTTCGTGCCGCACGCTGGCATCGCCTTCGGCACCTCTGAGGTGTCGATGCGCAATTCGTTCGCACCCACGCCAAACGGCGACGGCTACGTCCTGAGGACGCAGGGCACCCAGCTCAGCGCCCGGGCCAAGTCCCGCGCACAGGTCACCGACGAGATCACTCCCGCCGGCGTTGCCGCGCACATACTCATGCGCGCCGCGTCACAACTGGAGAACGCTGCACCGACCAGCACGGTGCAGGGAATGAGCGTGGACGATGTTCCCGCACCGGTGGTGAAGTCTCAGACGCCCGTCGAAGCCGACGTCGAGACCCCGATCCCAAGCGTTCGGGACCGAGCCTCCTGAAGGGCCAGGCTCCCTGGAGCCTGGCTAGCGCACGTCCAGCCCGTGCTCCAAGAACACGTCTTCCAAGCGGTTGAGCACGGAGCGCACGTAGTTGCGCTTCTGGTTGTATGCCCCCGGGAAGAACGAACGCTTGAAGCCGTAGATCAGCAGGTTCTTCAACTGCATCGCATTGGGCTGGAACGTCTCGACCGCCTTCAAGACTTCGTCGGTCATCGTGGTCCGTGAAACCGTGCGGTTGTCGGTGCACAGGGTCACGCTGCATCGCGCATCCAGCATCTTGCGGAACGGGTGCTTGCTCAGGTCATCACGCAGCTCCGGCAGCGTCTGCTGGTTGCTGGTCAGACACACTTCGAGCGTGATGCGGCGGTCGGCGACGTACTGCACCAACTTGTCGACGTAGGCCTGCTTGTCCACGATCGACGGATCGTCAATGCGATCTGCGGAGAACAACCACGTGCCGTGTCCGATGCGGTCGGCGTGGCAATCGGTGATCGCCTGGAAGATCGACTCGGGCCCGTAGTCCTCGCCGGCGTGCACCGTCTTGCCGAAGAAGTGATCGTGCGCCATCTGGTAGGCGGCTTCATGGTCCCCGGCTGGGAAGCCACGCTCTTGGCCGGCCAGGTCGAACCCGACGATGGGGATGTCGTCCTCGTCCCGCGACGCCACCGAGGCGCGGGCCAGTTCCAGTGAAGCCAGCGAGTAGATCTGCTTCTCCGGCGCCGACGGCAGCGCATCGAAGTAAGCCTTGTAGTGCTCACTGAACACCGGCAGGAAGAAGCGCAGCGCGGCGACGATGATTCCCGCCTCGAAACGCGGATGTCGATCGCCACCCGGGTGATCTTTGTTGATCTCAGCCTTCGCGCGTTCGATGCCCCGACCGACGGCCTTCAGCACATCGCGAATCGAGAGGTCGCCGTGCACGTGCAACTGCGGCGCGAACCGAATCTCGACATAGACCACGTTCTCCTTCGCGCAGTCCAAGCACAGCTCATAGGTCGAGCGCTCTAGCGACTCTGGATCCTGGAGGCAGGCGACTGTGTAGCCAAAGCCTTTCAGGTAGTCGGGCAGGTTCTCGTAGTCCTTCTTGAAGACCGTTTCGAGCAGCCCGTCGGCCGTGTAGCTGGGCAGCTCGACTTTGCGGGACTTGGCCAGCTCGATCAGCGTGTCCAGGCGGATGCTGCCGTCGAGGTGAAGGTGAAGATCGGATTTCGGCAGCTGCTCGAGCAAGGACCGGTTGCTCAGTGCAGCCGGCGACGGATGGGACGCGGCGTTCATGTGCCGATCATGCCCAGGTGCCGCGACTTTGGCGACAAGCGTGCAAACTTCGTATCTTCCCGGCCGCATGACAACCCGGACGAGCACAGACAGCGCCGGTGATTGGCAGGCCGGCGATTGGCTGGCAGTCGACGCCACCGACAAGGAGCGGCTGCGCTTTGCGAACCTCGATGCGGTCCTCACCATCGCTCTGGACGCCCCGCTAGCAGCACCGGCCAATCGACTGCGGCAAGTCCGCGTGCTGGACACACCCGACGGGCGCTACTTCCTGAAGGAGTTCGCCGCGACGCAGCCGAAGAACCGGTTGAAGTTCCTGACCACCCGACCGCGCGCGCGAGACGATGCGGCCCGCGAGGGCCGGATGGCCTGCGCGCTTCGGAGCGCAGGGATCGATGCTCCCCGCGTCGTGGGGATGGGCCGAAACGACGGAACGAGCTACCTCCTGCTGGCCCAACTGCAGGGTGAATCGCTGCGGGATTTG
>CBESZZ010000436.1:0-4132 GCA_965534055.1 uncultured bacterium
GCACTCGGCGGGCAGCGTTGCGATGCGACGGTCGTGCTCGCCGCCGAGCGGACCGACGTCTCCGAAGATGCCGCGCTCTGGCTGCGTCGCGCGACGCATATTGCGGAGTCGGTATTGGCCGCAGATGTTGCTCCCAGCGATCGACAGCGCGCGGTGGAAAATCGATGGTTCCAGCTGTTGTTCGACCGCGCGCTGATTCCTCACGACGCGCGTTAGACGGCGGACTCAGCCATCCTGCGCGTCGGTCGAGTCGTCGCCGAGCTGCAACGCGCGATCCAAGGCTGCGATGGCGGTCGCGTACATCATCCGGGCGGCATTCTCGTTGGGACGGCCGTGCTGCACCGCAACTTCGGCCCAGGAGAAGCCCGCAAAGTCCCGCAGGATAATGATCTCGCGATACTTCTCTGGCAGCCGTTCGAGAGCGCGTTCCAGTTGCGCTTGTTGGTCTCGATTGCCGGCCAGCGTCATCGGTCCAGGGCGATCGTCGGGAGGCTCCTCCACTCCGGTCTCGTCGAGAGCCTGCACATCCGCGGTGCGCTTTTTTGCGGCGAAGTAGTCTGCGCGGTCACAAATCGTCCGTTCTGCGATCTTCGCAAGCCAATGGATCAGGCTGGCTTCATCCCGGAGCTCGAAGCGATCGAACGCCTTGATCGCCGAAGCGAAGGTTTCCTGCAGGATGTCGTCTGATTCGGTCAGCCGTCGCAGTTGTTTGCCCAGCCGCACGCGGACGATCTTCCGCACCCGATCGTAGTAGCGGGTGAAGAGTTCGTTCAGACACTCTCGTTCACCGGCCTTGGCGCGGCGTACGAGGTAGTAGGATCGGGTTAGATCAGATTCCACGGCACATCAGATTCGAGCGTATCGGGTAGCTGAACGGCCACGAAAATACTTCCCTTCGGTTCTGGCCAAACTGCCGCTGACATCCAGGTGAACCTGCTGAAATCGCACGTGACTCATGGACGAACTAGATCAGGCATTGGCGACATTCATCGCGCGGCTCGATGGCGGCCCGGTGGCCGTGGAAGCCTTCTGCGCCAGTTACCCAGAGAGTCTGCGATCGACGCTGAATCGCCGGTGCCAGCACGTGGTCCGATTGAGGACCCTTGGCGGCGTGAGCGAGACCACCGTGTTGGGGCGCACGTTCGGTGAGTTCACTGTGCTTGATGAGATCGGGCGTGGCGGCATGGGCGTGGTCTACCGCGCCGAGCAAGCGTCGCTGAAGCGCGAAGTCGCTCTCAAAGTCTTGCCGTCGCCGCTCTCTGGATCCGCAGAGCGCTTGCAGCGATTCCGCACCGAGGCGCAGGCGACCGCGCGGATCGATGATCCCCGAATCGTCAAGATTCACAGTGTCGGCGAGCAGGATGGGATCGCTTACATCGCGATGGAGAAGGTCGATGGCCGTGGGCTGGCCGACGAAATTACTGCGCTGCGCGCGGCGGCACCGGCTGCTCTTCCCGCGCCGAACACCACGTCTGCGGTTCGCCAACTCGCAGCGTTCGTGGCGGAGATTGCCGAGGCGTTGCACGCGGCGCATCGCGAGGGTGTGGTGCATCGAGACGTGCAGCCACGCAACATTTTGGTGCAGCCTGATGGATCGCCCGTGCTCATCGATTTTGGGTTGGCTCGCATCATGACCGATCCTGGCGTTACTCGCACTGGCGACACGCTCGGAACGCCCTACTACATGAGCCCTGAACAGGTCTCCTCTCGGCCTGGAACGGTAGATCACCGCACCGACGTGTTTTCGCTGGGCGCCGTGCTATACGAGTTGCTGTGTCTGCGGCGACCATTCGAAGGCAGCACGTCCCAAGAGGTGTTTGGCAAGATCACCGCGGGTGAATTCGAGTCGTTGCGGCTCGCGTGCCCCGTGGCATCACGTGACCTGGTCGTGGTTTGTGAGAAGGCACTGGCGCCCGCCCCTGCGGATCGGTTTGCGACTGCTGCGGAATTCGCTGCCGAGTTGCGGCGCGTGGCGAGTGATGAGCCGATCCTTAGCCGCGGGCCGTCCATCGCTCGAAGAGCACGACGCTGGAGCAGGAAACATCGGATGTCGCTTGGTGGAGCAGCGGTGGTGGCGGTCACCGCGAGTGCGTGGTGGGCGGGCGTGGTTTTGGCCGACGACAGCCGGTTGGCCACGGTAGCTGTGCTCCCAGGGCATTTGGACGGCGCGGAGCTTTCCTATTGCCCTATCGAGCCTTTGGCTTGGGTTGTTGGCGAACGCGTCGTCGTGGGCGCTTGTCCTACGTCCGTGCGCTTGCCGGTCGGTGCCTACCGATTCTACGTAGACCGGGGTGAGCTCGGGTTTGCGGAGCTGACCCGTGATGTATGGGAAGAGGGTGGTGCGTTGGAACTCGACGCACGCATCGTGCCCACCGCCATAGCCACGGCAGGAATGGTCCGTGTTGCGGCGGGTGAGTTTGTGTTCGGCACCGACGTGCAGCCAATTCCGACCGGCCAGTCCATCGTGCGTCGATTCTTGCCGACGTTTTGGATCGACGAGACAGAGGTCACCAACGCCTCGTACCGACGGTTTTGGTTGGCGACGTCCGGCGGGTCTTCGAACGTGCAGCGGCCTTCATTGTGGCCGGAACCCTACGATGAGCAGTTGGATTCAATGCCTGTGACCGGCGTGTCTCTGGCGGACGCGACCGCCTATGCCGTTTGGAGTGGCAAGCGGCTCTGCACCAACCCTGAGTGGGAGAAGGGGGCGCGCGGCTCGGATGGTTGGCTCGTGCCGTGGCAACCTGGCTACGACGCGGATCCTGCGCAGCACGCAGTCGTCGCCAAAAAGTTCGCCGGAGGCGATTGGTCCGCTCGACTCGCGAACTACTTGGCGAACGTGGAGTCTACGCGGAGCCGTGAGGAAGGCCGCAGTCCACTTGGTTTGTTCCATATGCTCGGCAACGTGGCCGAGTTCGTGGAAACACCAGCGCTTATGGAGCGCGAAGACGGGCGGTTGGTCGTCGATCACGGCAATCTGATCGCTCGAGGCAATGCCTACGACGTTCGCGCATCAGACGCTCGGCTGTCCCATCAAGTGCGCGTGGCGAACGACGTGAAGTCCCAAGTCTTCGGGTTTCGCTGCGCCAAGAGTGAGTTTCCCCCAGCGATCGACCGCTGAACAAGCCATGACCAACAACGATGACCGTTCCGTTCCCGGTGAGATCCGGCTCTTCTTCGAATTCAAGGATGGCGAACTGCGGCATTTCCGAGCGCTCTCCATGGAGTGCCAGCGCGTTCTGATCGATCGGATTTGGGAAGCGGCGGCAGCGGCAGGCAATGGTGGAACCCACCGCAACTGGAGTTCGGTGGACGTACCGGTGCAGCCAGATGGTTGGCCAGATATCGACGAATGCTGGATCGCCAACAAAGTGGGCGAAGCGGCCAAGTCTCTGGGCTTGCCGCGGCCAACGTCCGGTGAACCATGCATGCGCTATGACGCCGGAGCAGGCCATCCACGGCTCCGTTGCGAAGGCGATGATGGCGAGCCGCCGACCCCGCCGCACTCCTGCGAGGCGTGCCTCCATGCGTTGGAGCACCCACTCGATGTCGATGGCTTCCGCGTGAGTCTGACATGGGAATTTCGGGTGAAATTCGGGCCGCTGATTGAACGCCGGACCCCGGAAGGGTGAACGGAGAAGCGCACACTGGCCGCGACCAATAAGGAGCGTGGCCGCTACGCTCCTGCCATGCCTGAGATTCGCTCTGCGCGTTCGACTTCTGAACAGCCTTCCGATGACCCGCTGCTCGCTTGGCGGTCCGAGTTCCCGATCCTTGAGAGGACGAACTATCTCGTGAACAACTCGTTGGGCGCGATGCCGCGCGCCACGCGAGCGAGCCTCGACAGCTTCGCCGACTCTTGGGCTGAGCGTGGAGTCCGCGCTTGGGGCGATAGCTGGTGGGGGCTGCAGGGCGAAGTCGCCGGTTACGTCGAGTCGTTGCTCGGGGTGGCGTCAGGCACTGTCTCGATGCATCAGAACACCGCCATGGCGAGCCAGGTGATTCTGTCGTGCTTCGATTTTTCCGGGCCGCGCAACAAGGTGGTCTTCACCGACCTGCAGTTTCCGTCGGTGATGTATCTGTACGAAGCGCAGGTCGCGCGAGGTGCTGAGATCGTTCGGGTTCCTGCAGC
>CBESZZ010000437.1:0-4132 GCA_965534055.1 uncultured bacterium
GGATCCGCGGAAGTGGACCTACCCGATGGATGATCGACGCGGTCCAAGCGCGATGATCTGGCGCCGTCTCGGGTGGAATCCCGGGCGAGCGCTGTGGAGGAATCGTCGATTCCTGAGCCACTGGCCCGCAAGAATGCCGTCGCGATGCGGCGTTCCGTACTCGAGGTTCGGATCGGAGGATTGTTGCCGCGCCTGGGAGCAATGGACGTTTAGGGGTTGGCCGGGCCCTTGCTTGGGTCCAGAACGGTTGCATTGCGGCGCTTGCGAAGGAAGCTGTCGCCGCGTGCCCTCGTCGATGCTCCATGCCATCGCCGGAATCTCGTCGCGCCCCGCGTTGCGCCACCCCACGTCGCAGCCTCGCTTCCATCGTTCATCGCGTCTGTCCGCAACCTCGCTGCGGTCCACTCATGCCATTCAGTTCGATCGTCAGCCCGTCTGGGATGTGCACCCTTACCCTGCTTGCGCTGCTTCTTCCGCAGTCAGGCGTCGCCCAGACTCAAATCCCCGAAACGATGTCTCGAGCCGCAGGGTTCGGCGCTGTGCGAGTGAGCCGTGACGTGGAGTCACTCACGCCGACGGTCGGTGAGCATTCGCGGTCTGGTTTGGCGTGGGCTGCGAACGATCTGTTTCTACCGGTGGCCGTGCAGTCCGGGACAGCGCACTTGCTCTACGTGATCGACGCGGCGGGTAATCTCACCCGGACCTTGGACCAGCAGGAGAGCCCCGCATCGAGTGCCGAGGGCTACTTGGACGGAGCGCACGACGGACAGAGCTTGTTGTTTGGATCCGCGCAAGGCGTTTGGGTGATTGATCCAACGACGGGTGCTCCCGCAGCCACGGTCATCACCCGCAACGGCCCTCGTCTGCTGGGCGCGAATCCGATCGCCGGTGCCGGGCTTACTGCAATCGATGCCTACCGCGCCGTCGCGGTGAATGGTCGCGGCAACAACGGCAACGGTTCGCTGTGGGTTGCCGATGGCGTCGACTTGCTCCTCGAGATCGACTTGGATGGAAACATCCTGGCAGTGCGTCCGAACCTAACCGGTTGGGATCTCCATGGACTGGCTTGGGACGCGCACACGGACACGCTGTTCGTCGCCGGCACCACGCCGACGCAAGGCGGAGGTTCGTTCGAGGGAATCGGTCGCATCGATCCAGCCACCGGCACGGTGCTGACGAGTCAGATTGCTATGGTCGATGACGAAGGTGCGTTCTCCCGTGGGCTGGACACTGGTCCGACGGGGCCAGGTGGTGAGTTCACGCTGTGGCATCACGAGCAGCGTCTCGGGGCGATGGATACCGCGACGCTTTATCGGGTGCATCTCTACACCGGTGTGACGTTCGTGGATGGCACCCGAGAAGGTGGCTTCGTGGGGAGTGTGGATTCGACCACGTTGACCGACGAGCGCGTGCGAACCATCGAGGCAGGACAGGTCGTGCGCTGGTCGATCCGAGATCCGAACGGTGGACCGCTGGTTTCGCCCACGGCGGTCGCGTTCAACCTATCGCCCGAATCGCTCATGACCGGGCGGACGCTCTTGCTGCCGAACGTGCCGTTGCCCGAGTACGTCATGCTGACGGCGACGTCGACTCCAAGCGGGTCGCCGCTCTATGACTTCAGCAGCGTGGGCGGGGTCACCGGCGCCCAGATTCCCGCGGGCGTTCTGCCAGACGGGATGGTCCTGCGCGGCCAAGGGCTGTTCTACAAGCGGCCAGACCGCGGAACTCGTTCGGTGCTCATGGCAACCAACCCACTGTTCTTTGTAGTGCGCGAGCGCGGCAGGATGGGCGTCGAAGCGGTGGGGCCCAACTCGTTCAACGCGGACACCGAGACTGGTTTTTGGCGCATCACTCATCGGTCGGGCCCGATGGTTGTCCGAGTGCGCTTGGATTGGACCGCGAGCCCGAATCCACAGCAGACCAGCATGGTCTTCGACGTCGATCAAAACGCGATGGCCGATCGTTTCGATGGGGGCTTGGGCGCAGCCACGGGTTGCTTGCCGACCTATCGTTCAGGATCTGCGTCCACGGTTGGATTGGTCGCCACCGGGTCGGATAGCAGTTCGTGCGGAGCCAGCGGTTTGCCCACGGGGTTCATCGCATCGAACGCCGGTGCTGGATCTGGTGAGCACCGCACGTTGGAATTTAGGTTCACCAACCTGCGGCTCGAGACGTTCGAGTTCGATTGCGACACGGACGGTGGGCAAGGCGTCACCGGCGGAGACATGGCCGGGTTGGTCGTGACCGTTGAGTTCGTCGGAGGGGCCGTGGTCACGGATGTGCTGCAGCCGGACCCGATGCGGCCGGATCGGTCCGCGGTCGAGATCTTCTAGTCCTCCAAGCGGCGGTTCGCGGCTGCCAGCCAGCGGCCTGCCCCTGCGGATTCTGTCATTTTGGGCCTTGGCCCGCTGGCCTGATCACCGGGCACGGTTGGGGGCCTTGCCGCGGCTGGGGAGAACCACCGTCGGCAAGCTTTGTGCGCTAGAGCGTAATTTGCAGTGTGCGTCGAGCTGGGTGACCTGGGGCCCCCGTGGTTGCTACGACCCCGTGCGATCGGGCCCGCGGGTCGGAGCGCCTGCGTTCGCCGGCAGCAGGCCCAGAACGGGCGACGCGGGGTATCTTTTTTTGCACGTCAATCGGGGAACGAACCTAGGCAACTCTCCCGTCGAGGAGCTTCCTGCCCGGGAAAACCCCCTCGTTCGAATTCGACCTACAAGCCTTCATGCAATCACGCAACATTCGTGGCACAGCGCTGCTTAGCGCCGCGACCCTCCTCACAGTCACCGCAGGGTTCTCTCAGTCTGCGAGCCGCGGCGGTCTTGGCGACCTCCGCGCTTACGCCGATGTCGAAGGTCTCACCGGCTCGAACATCTGTCTGGGGGTCGTTTACCTGAACGGCACTCTCTACGTCAGTGCCGGGGATGGCGACGTGGCGACCGTGACGCCGCACAACGTCTACGCAATCGATGGTGGTGGCAACGTCACGTCCTTCGCGCAGTTGGAGACTCCGGCGACCAGTGGGTTCGGCTACCGGGATGGAGCCACCGATGGCACGAGCATCATGTTCGGCAACGAGAACGGCATCTACGTGTTGGATCCGGCGACCGGCGCTCTCGCGACCACGATTTCGGTGGGCGGCGTGGCAACCATACTTGGCAGCAACCCGATCACCGGTGCTGGTCTTGCGGCCATCGGCAACTACCGAGGCTTGGCCTACGACGAGCCGACGGGTCGTATTTGGTCCGGCAACTTCGGCTCAGACATCATCGAAGTGGACATCACCGGCGCGGTGATGAACACGCTCGCGCTGGATCCCGTGACGCCTTGGTCGACCTACGGCCTCGCGTTCGATTCGTGCAACGATTCGCTGTGGGTGAACTCCGCTCCCAACGCGGGCGACATCGCAGAGATCGACCTGACGACCGGGATGTTGACCGGCGGTGGGTTCAATCGCGAGCAAGCCGGTTCAGCGCAAGGTGGACTGTCCATGGGGCCGACGCTCGCCAATGGCGGCTCGTCCTTCGTCGCGTTGGACCAAGGAGTTCCCGATGGTGTCGGGACCTACCGAGTGCATCTCTACAAGGCCCCGTTTGTGGACGGTGTCGGCGAAGCCCGCCTCTTCACCTCCGTGGACGGTAGCGTCGAGAGCGACGGTCATGAGATTCAGGTCATCCGCCGAGGTTCGGTTGTGACCTACGGCACGTCGGTGCCGCGGGGTGGCGACACGTTCACCCCGTCGATGATTGCGTTCAACCTTGGTCCCAATGCGACGACCAACGGTGTCACCGCGTTGATCCCCGGCGCCATCCTGCCGGAGTTTCACGCTCTGTCCGAGCTGTCCAACCCAGTGGGTTTCGCGCTTTGGGGTTTGACCTTGGTGGGCACGCGCCCATCGATCACGGTGCCGGGTGGCCTGCTGGCCGACGGTGCACCGGTCCGCTTGCAGGGCATGTATCCCAAGGTTCCCGAGAGCGGTGGCCAAGGGTTCCTGATGGCGACCAACGAGCGTCGTCTGCGCTACTTGTCGGATGACATCACGGTTTCGGCGGAAGGCACCAACAACTTGACGACCGATCGCTACTGGCGCATCAGCAACTCGCTTGGTTGCCAGATCGACTCGATCACCCTCGAT
>CBESZZ010000438.1:0-4128 GCA_965534055.1 uncultured bacterium
CCTTGGCAAGTACGGCTCGGCGAAGCCAACGAATAGACCGCGGCGCGCAACGGCCGCTCACGTTCATGGACCAGGAAGCAAGCGCCTAAACGAGCTCTGCGCCAAGAGCGCTTGGCTCAAGAACTTCCCACGAGCACCACAGTGCCCGCGAACGCCACAAGGGTTCCCAGCACACCAGCAAGGCCGATGCGGGCACCGAAACCAAACCGGGCCACCGGCAGCATGAGCACAGGCGACAGCGCCATGAGCGCCGCTGCGGCCCCCGTTGGCGCCTGTGCAATCGCGACCAAGGACAGCCACACGCCGAAGAACGGTCCAAAGAGTGCGCCGATCGCAGTCAACCCCACGCCCCGCCGATCGCGGAAGCCGCGCCCGCTCCGGTCGCTTTCTCCGGCGCCAGCGCTAGGCGTCGCGTCCCGCACCGCTTCGGCATCCACCGCAGCAACACGCAAACTGCCACGTCGACCGCGCCAGGCCCGCCGCGACCGACCAAGAACTGCAGCCACGACGCCGAACGCGGCCATGGCCACAGACGCCCAGGCCATCCGCACCAGAGTCGCGGACAACGGTGGCACGGCGGTCAGCTGAGGATCCAAGGGCGCAAGCGCGTCTTTGGCCATCACCACGCCGGCTGCCTGACCCACCGCACCGAGCAGACCCGCAACAAAGGCCCAACGCTTGCGACGAGTGCTCGCTTCCACGTGCCATTCGGCGCGGTCGATGGGACGCCCAAGAACCATGGTGGTGCCGCACATCGTGAGCCCGATGCCCACCCACTGCGCACCACCCAATCCCTCGCCGCGGACACTCCACGCCAGCCCCACGGCCGCGATGGGCCAAGTCGCCATCATGAGCGAACCAAGTCGAGGACCAATGACCGAGAGCGCGTGAAAGTACAGCAGGTCGCCCAGTGCCAACCCAACCAAGCCAGAACACGCCAACATCCAGTGGTCATCACCGAGCAGCTGACTCGGCCAAAACTCACCGGTTACCACGCGATGCGAACCGAATAGCAACACCAGAGCGACGCCCAGCCGGAGTTGATTCACCCGCACGGACCCGATGCGCTTGCCCGCGGCGGCAAACGCCACGGAGCACACCGTCCAGCACGACGCAGCGCCCAGCGCAGCGAGCATGCCGACGACGACCGGATTGGAGAACATGCGCGCATCGTGGCGCCTCGATGCCCGGGTGCCGATGGTCCAAGCTGAAATCCTGCGACTGATTCTTCGGGGAAGAACCTCGCACGCATGGAGCCTCCTGTGCGGCTACGCTGCACGCCATGGCGCCGCCTCGCGACATCATCGCTGAGTTCCTGTCGCACCTGATCGAGGTGCGTGGCGCATCACCCGCGACCCACCGCGCCTACCGCACGGACGTCGCCGGTTTCGTGTCCTGGCTACAGACTCTGGATTGCACAGACCCGCTCGTGAAACGTGCATCGCCCCAGCAGGGCAAACCCCAGCAAGGCAAGGCCACAGCGAGGAAGCTCTTGGCCGACACCAACCGGCTCACGCTGCGCCGCTATCTGGTCGAACTCGAAGAGCGCGGGCTCACCGCCACGACGATTCAGCGCAAACTCCAAAGTCTGCGCGCACTGTTTCGCTTCCTCTTCGATCAGAAGGTCGTCCGCACCGATCCATCGCGGCAGGTGCGCGGCCCCAAACCACCCAAGCGCATCCCGCGATTTCTAAGCACGGAGCAGGTCGACCTGCTGCTCAACCAGGGGTTCACCCCCGACTTCGCCGGACACCGCGCCCATGCGCTGCTCGAAGTTCTTTACTCGACGGGTTGCCGCGTGTCCGAAGTTGCCGGCCTGCGTTTGCCCGACCTCAACCGCAGGGACGGTGTCGTCACCGTCCTTGGGAAAGGCAACAAGCAGCGGCTAGCGCTCCTAGGTGGACCGGCTCAAGAGGCTCTCGAGGACTATCTCCAGGCACGCAAGACGCTGCTGCGAAGCCTGCCCCAGGCAGTCGAAACCGAAGCCGTGTTCTTGAACCAGCGCGGCGGCGCCCTCTCCGCCCGCTGGATTCATCAGGTGGTGACTCGAAAAGCTCGCGACGCGGGAATCCCGGTGCGGCTCACCCCCCACGGACTCCGGCCCTCGTTCGCCACGCACTTGCTGGACCGCGGCGCGGATCTCCGCACCGTCCAGGAGATGCTCGGCCACGAGCGCCTCGTCACCACCGAGATCTACACCCACGTCTCCATGGCGCGGTTGCGCAAGGCCTACGACGCCGCGCACCCGCTGGTCACCGCAGATTCGCCGTAGCGACGGCGAAACTAACCACCGAGCCACGCAAGCGCGCGTCGATGCAACCGCAGCACGCTTTCCTCTTGCGTCAGCGTCTGCAGCTCGGCGAACTCCACAAACCGCAGCTCCTTGGTTTCACTGACGTCCGGACGAAGCGTGCCCGGTGCGGCGCGCATCAGATAACGAACGTCGAAGTGCTCGTGGGCAGGCTCATCTCCCCGTGCCGGAATCTCGTGAATGTCGAGATCCAGTGGCAACAAGGCGTCGGTCCGAACCTCGTGGCCGGCGGGCTGGATGAACTCGAACTCCACCAAGCCCGACTCTTCGCGGGCCTCGCGAAGCGCGGCCGCGGCCGGGTCGTCTTCACCCTCGTCGACATGGCCGCCCAACTGCAGCCACTTCTCCAGCTTGCGATGGTGCGTGAGCAGCGCGGACGTCCCGGTGTGATCCAAGATCCACGCGGATGCGGTGATGTGGCCCACGCGGCAGGACCGCGACAACGCGTTGGGGTGCGCATCCAAGAGCTGGTGGAAGCGCTGCAACCAACGAACATCGCTTGGCCCAGTCCACGCTGTGGCGTAGCGAGCGAGCGCCGCGCGAAGCCGTGGTGCGGGAGTGGCCTCGATTGGATCAACCATCGACATCTGGGCGCTCTTCGAGCTGCTTCGCCAGTGCCTTGCGGTCTGGCTTGCCGTTGGGCGTCCGCGGCAAGCGATCCATCCCGTGAATCTCTGCGGGCACCATCCATGCCGGCAGCGCGGCGCGCAGAGCTTTCCGCAACTTGGCGACGTTCGACTCTTCGCTCTTTGAGAAAACGATGCACAGCGCGAGACGGTGACCGCGGGATCCATCTTCGAGCCCTAGGCAAACGGCTTCGAGAACTCCGGGCTCCCGCAAAGCAGCGGACTCGACTTCGTTGGGCGACAGCCGATGCCCAGAAACTTTGAGGAGCCCGTCGAGGCGTCCCTTGAAGGTGAAGAAACCCTCAGCATCACGCACCACGAGATCGCCCGAACGAACGGCCCGCGATCCAGCCGGCGCGTCGGGTCGCAGGTCCGCGATGAACCGAGCGGCAGTCTCTTCAGGTCGACGCCAATACTCCTTGGCGATGAACGCCCCCGCATGCACGAGTTCACCCTCCGTCGCCCCGTGGAGCACGCGGTCGGTCCCCGGCTCCACCAGCAGCAAATCGACTTCGGGCACCGCGCGGCCGAAGGATTCCGGCCGTTCGTCGATCAGTGCGGCAGGCAACAGACAGGCGCTTCGAAAGGCCTCGGTGAGGCCATACATGCTGTAGATCGCGCAGCCGGGCAGCGTGGTACGCAGCTTCTTGATGTCGCTGGGATCCAAACGCCCGCCAGAAGAGGTCACCAAACGCAGAGTGGCCAACGCCTCCACGGTGGCGGTCACTGCGTCGCCTGCCTGGTCACTGGCGAGCATCGCGGCCAAGTCACTCCAAATGCTGGGCACGCCGGCCCACGTCGTGCAGCCGTGCGTATGCACCGCCGCCACGGCATCATGAATCGACAGGTAGTCGATGAACGTGATCCGGCAGCCGACGAGCATCGCGGCGAGCAGCTGGTTCAAGCCGTAGTCGAAGCTCGTCGACAACACGCCTAAGACATGATCCGACGGCCGGAGTCCCGTGAAGTCGGCGACGATGCGCGCACCATCCACCAGGTTGCCGTGGGTTTGCACGATGCCCTTGGGTGTTCCGGTGCTCCCGCTGGAGTACAGCAAGACCGCCGCATCGTCGGGCGAACAGTGCCCCTCGATTGGAACAGCCTCCGTAGACTCGAACGCCGACTCTGGAATCTCCACGCGCCCGCGCAGGAAGCGGTCGGGGTCCGTCAAGAACACGCGCTTGTTCGCGG
>CBESZZ010000439.1:0-4122 GCA_965534055.1 uncultured bacterium
CTCCGGCAAAAAGGTACGCATCGCCGTCTTCGCTGAGGGTGCCAAAGCCGATGAGGCCCGGGAAGCCGGAGCAGACCTCGTCGGTGGTGCAGACCTGGCCGAGAAGATCGAAGGCGGGTTCACCGACTTCGACATGACCATCGCTGCACCCGACATGATGAAGTTCGTCGGTAAGCTCGGTCGCGTGCTCGGCCCTCAGGGCAAGATGCCGTCGCCTAAGGCCGGCACGGTCACACCGAACGTGGGCGATGCCGTCCGCGAGTTCAAAGCCGGCAAGATCGAGTTCCGCACCGACTCCGGCGCCAACGTGCATGCCGCCGTCGGCAAGCGCTCGTTCGACAACAGCGACATCGCCGCCAACGTGCGCGCGTTCGTCTCACACGTCCGCAGCCTGAAGCCCAGCCAGGCCAAGGGCGAGTTCATCCGCAAGGTCTGCGTCAGCACGACCATGGGGCCCGGCGTCCAGCTTGAGCTGGCCGAAACCCCGTCCTGAGACCCCTTAGGAGACCTGAACCATGCCAAACGTCGTCAATGAGATCCTGCTTCAGGACCTTGAGAAAGAGTTCAAAGACGCTGGGTCCTGCCTAGTGGTGAGCTTTGATGCGCTGACCGTCGAGACCGACCAAGCGGTGCGCCGCAAGTTCGACGAGATGGGCCTGCGCTACCAGGTCGTGAAAAACCGGCTCGCGCAGAAGGCGCTGGCCAACATGGATGTCGACCTTAGCGATGCCTTCAAGGGCAAGTGCGGGGTCGTCTTCGCCGAGGAAGAGCAAGCCATCAGTGCAGCCAAAGCGCTGCAGGAGATGATGCAGAAGGCCAAGAAGTCACCGATCAAGGTGACCGGCGGTCTGATCGAAGGCGAAGCCATCACGGGTGCTGCTGCGGCGATGATCGCCCACATGCCCGACAAGAACACGGTCCGCGCGATGCTGGCCACTGCGATTTCGGGCCCTGCCCGCAGTCTCGCCACATGCGTCAGTGGGCTACCAAGTGGCCTGGCTCGCGTGATGCAGGCGAACATCGACAAGAAGGAAGGGGGCGGCGAGGGCTGATCTCAGCTTTTCACCGCACTCCAACCGCACCTCCTACCCAAACCCCAGACCGAACCTCCCACGAGGACCAATACGATGTCCGAAGAAGCGACCATTACCCTCGACGGCGAACTCGAGGACCTGTTCAAGAAGCTCGATGCCCTTCCTCTGGGGAAGGCCGCCGAACTCGTCAAGGCGATGGAAGATCGCTGGGGCGTTTCGGCAGCTGCCCCTGCCGCGGTGGCCATGGCCGCCCCGGGTGGTGGCGAAGCCGCCGAAGAGAAGGACGAGTTTGATGTGATCCTGAAGGCCGCTGGCGGCCAGAAGATCAACGTCATCAAAGTCGTCCGCGAAGTCACCGGTCTGGGTCTCAAAGAGGCCAAGGCATTGGTTGACGGCGCCCCTCAGGCGGTCAAGGAAGCCGCGTCGAAGGACGAGTCGGCCGAGATCAAGAAGAAGCTGGAAGACGCTGGCGCGGAAGTCGAGCTCAAGTAGCCGGCTCCGCTGGGCTCACCAGATCGCTTGAGTTCGGGCTTCTAGCCCGACCTCCACGTCTGGCCGGCTCGGCGGCAGTTTCCAGTAGCTAGACTTGGCCAGGGTGTGGCCCCAAGATTTGGGGTTGCGCGTTGGCCTGTCTTGCATGTACGTTTCCGCCGATCGGTTACGGATCGGATGGATCGGATCGGTTTTTGCTGTGCCCTCTGTGGACGAGGGTTGCGGTGTCTGGAGTGTGGGGCGTGAGCCCTCGCTTCCCTTAGGCTTCGAGCTTCGTCGTCGACTCTTCGTCCCGAAACGGGGTGGAGTCACACGGGGTCCGGGGTGGTTGCCCGCAAGGGCTCGCGAACAGGTAAGCGCGCATGGAGACGGTTGCATACGGACGTTACGAGTCCGTTGCGGAGATTCCTGATCTCGTGGAAATGCAGACGAAGTCGTACCACGACTTCCTGCAACCCGATGTTGGTCCAAGCGACCGGCAAGGGGAAGGCCTTGAGGCCTTGCTGCGCGAGGTCTTCCCGATCTACAGCTACGACAAGACGCTCTGTCTTGAATACGTCAGCTATGAGTTGGGCCGGCCGCGCTACACCCCAGAGGAATGCCGCAAGCTGCGGATGACCTTCGGCTACCCATTCAAGATTCGAGTCCGGCTGGTGAAGCCCGACCCGGTCGAGGAAGAGATCTATCTCGGTGAAATCCCGATCATGATCGGGGGCGGCGAGTTCATCATCAACGGCTCCGAGCGGGTCACCGTCAGCCAGCTTCACCGCTCCCCGGGCGTCGACTTCTCCGTCGAAGTGCACACCGGCGAGAAGAAGCTGCACTCGTGCTGGATCATCCCCGAGCGCGGTAGCTGGATCGAGATCAACGTCACCAAGAAGGACGTGCTCGCGGTCCGCATCGACCAGTCCGGCAAGTTCTCGGCGGCAACGTTGTTGCGCGCGATGGACGCCCGCTTCTCCTCGGACGCCGAGGTGCTCCACGAGTTCTACGACGTCGAGAAGGTCAAGCGGAAGAAGTCTGATCCCGCAGCCAAGTTCGCCAAGGCGCTGATCGGCACCTACGCGGTGGGTGACTTCGTCGACGAAGAGAGCGACGAGCCCTACGTGCGCAGTGGTGAAGAAATCACCGAGGAGGCCGCGCGCGCGATCTCCGAAAGTGACATCAAGGAAGTGGAGGTGCTTCGCGACCCCGAAGACTTCCTGATCCTGAACACGCTTCGCGACGACACAACGAGCTCGCACGAAGAGGCGCTGCTCAAGATCTACGGCCGTCTGCGTCCGGGCAACCCGCCGCAGCTCGAGAAGGCCCGCGAACTGTTCCACGAGAAGTTCTTCGACGCCACGCGCTACCGCTTGGGCAAAGTCGGTCGCTTCCGTCTGAACCGTAAGTTCGGTCAGGACGTGCCAGAAGCGGAGATGACGCTGCAGCCCGTCGACTTCGTTCAGGCCATCAACTACATCCTCGAACTGCGTCGCGGCGACGGCCAGATCGACGACATTGACCACTTGGGTAACCGCCGCGTGCGGACGATCCAGGAGTTGGCCGGCGACGAGTTCCGCAAAGGGTTCTTGAAGCTACGTCGTACCGCGCAAGAGCGGATGAACCTCGAGAACGTCGAGACCGTCACACCGCGCAACCTGATCAACAGCAAGACGTTCAGCTCCGCGATCGAATACTTCTTCGGCCGCGGTGAACTGAGCCAGGTGGTTGACCAAACCAACCCGCTGTCGCAGTTGACGCACGAGCGTCGTCTGTCCGCGTTGGGCCCCGGCGGCCTCAACCGGAAGCGCGCGGGCTTCGAAGTGCGAGACGTCCACATCTCGCACTACGGTCGCTTGTGCCCGATTGAAACGCCGGAAGGCACGAACATCGGCCTCATCTCCAGCCTGGCGATCTACTCGTCGCTCGACGACTACGGCTTTCTGACCACGCCCTACCGGGTGGTCAAGGGCGGCAAGTTCACCGGCGAGATCCTGCGTCTCCGCGCGGACGAAGAGCACAACGCCGTGTTGGCTCCTGCTGATACCAAGCTCGACGACAAGGGCACGCTGGTTCCGGAAGCCTCCGGCAAGGTCATTGCTCGAATCAAGGGCGATCCGTTCTTGGTCGACGGCAAAGACGTCAACTACATGGACGTGAGTCCAAAGCAGATCGTCGGTGTGTCCGCTTCGCTGATCCCGTTCCTTGAGCACGACGACGCCAACCGCGCGTTGATGGGTTCGAACATGCAGCGGCAGGCAGTGCCTTTGCTCATCTCCAGTGCGCCGACTGTTGGCACGGGGATGGAAGAGGTTGTTGCCGCCAACTCCAGCATGGTGGTGCGCGCGAAGAAGGCCGGCACGATTGAAGCTGTCGACGCCAACCGCATCCAGGTGGGCGATGACGTCTACAAGCTGCGCAAGTTCGAGGGTCTCAACGAGCGCACCTGCCAGAATCAGACACCGATCGTCAATCTCGGCGACAAGGTCAAGAAGGGCCAGGTCCTCGCCGACGGCGCGGCAACGGAGAACGGTGTGCTTGCCCTGGGCAAGAACCTCACCGTCGCCTTCATGCCCTGGGACGGCTACAACTACGAGGACGCGATTCTGCTGTC
>CBESZZ010000440.1:0-4115 GCA_965534055.1 uncultured bacterium
TGCCGTCGTTGCGAAACAGTCGATCTCTCGCGCCACCAATGAAGATTGCTTCGCTTTGCCCCATCGCCGAATCGACGATGTCGCGTTCAAGAATGTAGTGATCGCGCAGACTCTTCGGCACGATCTGACGACCCTCCGCATCGCGGAAACGGCGGGGGTTCGGCACCGGCGGCGCGTGCTTAGCGAGCAAACCCTGCATCGCTGCGGGCGGCTGCATTGCGGCCAGCACTTCGGGAGTGCGGCTTAGGCTTGGGTGCAACACGCGGTTGGTGGCAACGAACAGATCGAGATCACCATCGCGGTCGATGTCCGCGAATGCCGGCATGGTGCACGGCCCGATCAACGCGACGCCGGCGGCCAACGCGTTGTCGGTGAAACTGCCGGTCCCGTCGTTGATGAACAGGCGGTTGCTGGCAAACAACCGGCACGCATACAGGTCAAGGTCGCCATCGCCATCGACGTCGACGAAGCACGCTCCCGTGCCCCAGGCACCGTCATCGCGCAATCCGGCCTTCTCGGTCGCATCCTCGAACACCCACGGTTCGCGCTGCAAATACAACCGATCTGCGCCGTCCTGCGACACGACGAAGACGTCTGCCAAGCCGTTGCTATCCACGTCGCCCACGGCCAATCCCGCACCGTTGTAGATGTAGGGGTAGTTGTGCTGGGGCAGCAGTTCGTTGCCAGCAAGAATGCCACTCGCTTCGGCCGACACGGACTCGAAACGCGCCATTTCCGTTTGCGCGCCCAAGGCACCGACCAACGGACCGACTGCTAGCAAACCCATCGCAAAAAGGCCGTGGCCAAATGCCCCGATGGCACGCTGCGTTCGGCGCGTGAGCAAAAGTTTCGCCCGAGTCACGGCCTGAGAGGACTCGAGAACCGTCGGCTTCGAAGCCGCGAGAGTTCGATGCGGCTGGCAGCGAACCACGTCACCAACCGTGCCCGTTTTTGTCCGTGCACCAATTTTTCTTCCATCGGAGAACCGACAGGGACGCATCGACGATGGGGGTTGCTTTGAAGACATGGCGGGTGTGGTGGAGAATGCGGCGCAGAGCATACCGAAGACCGAGCGACGGCGGGCGGCGCGGCACGCTGTCCCCGCTCTGAAGGGGGCCGAGTCGACCAAACCGCCGATCCGCATCGGTCCGATCGGTGTGATCTCACTCTGCTTCACCGAGTCCGATTGGCGGTTCGAGGCGCCCATGGGAACGGATGTTGAGTCCAACATGACGGCGTGCAGCAATTCCGGGTGGTACCGAGGCGAGGACGATCGCCCGCATGTCGGTCAATCGACGGCAATTGACGGCTGGGCGACGGCGCCGTCCCAGCGAACGACGCGCCACCCCCTTTGCCAACTAGGCGGCGAGCATATGGTCGGAGCATGGTTCCCGATTCAACACCGATGGTCTACTGCAGAGCAGACGCACGGTCACTGTTTGTGGACTCCCTACCACGGCTGCACACAACGATGGGGTTGGTCGACGCCGCGACGGCGATGGCCCTCCACGAAACTCCGGACATCGAACCGGACAGTGTGCGGCGCGAGATTTCGGCCCTCGCAGCGATCGTGCGCGAGCGCGTGGTCAGCGGCAGCCGCCACGCGCGGATCGCACATGCCCATCACCTGCTGTTTGATGAGTTGGGCTACGCGACCATTCCGCACCACGAAGTAGAGCCGAAGCACGGCTATCTACCTGAGGTCTTGAGCAACCGGCGCGGGCTGCCCGTGGTCCTCGCGCTGATCTACAAGGCAGTGCTAGAAGACCTCGACATCACCGTCGAAGGCATCAACGCGCCGGGGCACTTCCTGACCCGTGTTGCCCTCGATCTGAAGCCGACGTGGATCGACGCAGCCCATGGCGGTCGCATCCTGACCGACGCCGAAGCCGTGCAGATTGTCCGCGAGCGAACTTACCCGCGGGACGCTCGCCGTGACCCGACGCTGCCAGTGGCGTCCCACGCGAACTGGACTCTACGGATGCTCCGTAACCTGCAAACGCTGCATGCGGGCCGCGGCCAAGATCGGCGCTGCATGGCGATGCAGGAGCTCGAATGGCTGCTTCGGCACGGCCTGTCCCAAACCCAGTCGTTCCGCTCCTAGAGCGCGCGGACTTCGACCCGGAGCGGCGAGAAGCCGCCCGTTCGCTGGGCTAAGACGCGCCATCCTCGCTGGACGCCGAACCTGACGCTTCATCGATGGGTGGTCCTGGATCGAACGAGTCGTCCAGAGCGAGGCCTGCTTCGTCGGCCTCCTTCAAGACCTGCATCGCCTCCTCAAGTCGGTCGCCAGGAACCCGAACCTCGACACCACCCACGTTCATCAGCTGCTGGGTCATCGCAAACTCGTCGGTGAGCATGCCACCGGAGCGCAGCGCCGGAATTCCGGCCTGCTCGAGAATGCTGACCAAGACATCGGCTTCAAACGGAGACTTGGCAGTGCGGACAACCGCTGGTTCTTTGGAACTCATTGCGCCAACTCTACTCGATCGCGTGATTGACGCTTAGGAGTCACCATCGACGGCAGCGGGGGTGGGATCCTCTTCCTGCAACAGATCGCGAAGCGCGCCCCTACGAATCCGCTGCAGAACAAGCGCCTGATCGAACCACACCACGACGCCGTCGAGGTCGATCGCGCCGTTGTCGAAGCCCACAGAGACTCCGAGGAAGCCGTCGTCCGACAAGCCGTAGGACGCATCGAGTTCCCAACCGGACTCTTCGGACCACCCGTACGCCAGAACCGTTCCGCCGCGGGGGCCTTCACGAACCAGCAACGGTGCACCGGCCGTGGCCAAGCAGTTGCCCAGTGTCGAAGTGCCCGGTTGGAGGGTGTCGAACAACTCTGCGGGCAGAGGTGCTTCAACCGCAGCGCGCGAGTAGGTGAAGTTGATGAAGAAGCAGCCCTGGAAAAGAGCGCACGACAACAACATCACCAGACTCACGCGATGACGCAACCAGGCCGAACGAGAGCGCATGATTCGATTCATTGACCGCGCCGCGCCGGAACGACACCCGCCCGATCCTCGTCCGCCGCGGCGTTGTCAGACTCCTCGTGCAGGTCTTCCCATGGGAACGAGTATTGCGGGCGGTGGCCGGCGAAGTGGCCACCCCAATGGAGCAGCACGTCATTCTCATCGAAGAACAGCCACAGCCGATCGCTTCGCGTGTCTTGGTTCACCAGGTTGACGATCAGCATAAACGTGACCGTCGACTTGGTCGTGGACGCCTCGTAGAGCCAAGCAGCCCGACGACCGAGCTGCCGCACTTCGACCGGAGCACCCAGCAGAGTGGCGACGTCGCCGGCTGTGGTTCGCCCCGGAGTCAGCTGCTGCATAAGCGTCGGGTCAATCGGTTCGTTGGTCGCTTGGCGACCAAACGCGCAGCCCGCTGCACACAAGAGCAGGCCTGCGGAGATCAGAATCAACATCGCGCGTCGCGCGGATACGAAGGGGGAGCTCATGGCGCCTACGGTAGCCAGGCGCACCGCGAGGTTGTTGGCACAAAAAAACGCCGAGCGCCCATGCGCCCCGCGTTTCTGTGCGACTGCCTGAGCCTCAGTTGAGGCTATAGGTTTCGCGCGGTCTACTTCAGCTGCAGCACGACCGGGCTGCTCACCGTGAATGGCCTGGTGAGCGTCACGGCCTGTGCGACCATCGTCGCGCCGGTGAAGGTACCATTGTGGAAGTTTGGCAGGCTCAGCGTGCCGTAGCCGTTGCCGTTCAAGATCACCAAGCCGAGCGTCGTCGGGTTCAGGTAGGGAAACAATCCGGGCCAGCTACGCCCTGAGAAGTTCACGGGGAACGACCCCAGCGGCACGGACGGGAAGAACAAGCCCGGCGCCTGCGGGCCGAGGTCCGCAATCACAAAGCCGACGTCGAACGGCGTGCCGCTCATGTCGAAGTCCACCGTGGGATCTGTGGTCTGGATCGAACCGCTCGCGGGCATGTCCAGCAAGACCGTCGGCGCGATCTCAGGCACCACCGCGAGACCCATCAGCGTTGGCTGAAAGGCCGCTGTATCGAGCACGACACAATGATGGCTGCCATCGGTTGGCACGCCGTTGGTGTTTGAGCCCATTTGCACGCCGTTGATCGTCGCCACCGAACCAAAGTTCG
>CBESZZ010000441.1:0-4113 GCA_965534055.1 uncultured bacterium
TGGCAACGTGAAGGAGAATCTTGCATCTGCGCCGCTGTCCGCGTTTGCGTAGCGGTAGCCGTCGCCCACGTAACCAGGCACTCCAGTGCTGTGCGTCCACGAACCCGTCCACGTGGCCTCTAGGCCGTCGACGACTGTGCCAGACAGCACCGTCGCATCTCTCCCAGGCCGCCCGCCGCTCGCCGTCGCCGCCGCAATCGCGTTCGCAGGGATCACGAGTTCCGCGTCGAGTGAAACGCGGCGCGCGCTTCCTGGCAGCCGCAGAAGCTCAAGCAGCTCATCCAGGTGTTCGCCGTGCACTTCTCTTGGAGTGCAATCATGCTGCGCGCAGAGCGATGCCGCCTTGCCGACAACTTCACCCATCATCCCGCACGTGCGCATCACCCGCACCGTGCCCAACGCCTCATGCGTCACGCTGATGCAGCGGCCGGCCATGAATAGGTTGTCAATGTTGCGGGAGTAGAAGCACCGGTACGGCACGGGATAGCCGAACGTTCGATCGACGCGCTGATCGTGTTCGGCCACCGAGATGAAGGGGTTGTCCGGAAACTTCTTCGCGAACTGGGGCTTGGGGTAGTGCAGATCAATGCTCCACGTGCTGGGCACGCAGCCGTCCTCGAAAGCGCGCTTGTCGACCACGTCGTCCTGCGTGAGCACCACGTCGCCCAGCAGCCGCCGCGATTCGCGGGTGCCGCCGATGTAGGCGACCCAGGTGAGGTAGGCGTTGCGGTGCTTGTCGGCCTGGGCGCCGTGTTTCATGGCGTGGAACGCCCCGTAAACCGCGCGCAGGTTCCAGTCGCGGATGCCTTCCGCATCTTGCAGGGGGTCTTTGTCGAACCCGCTCTCCCAGAACCACTCGCCGTGGTGATCTCGCGGGTAGGGGAAGTCGCGCATGGTGAGCGGCAGGGCCCACGGTGTCTTGGGAAACGCACGGGGTGCATCTGCTCGCGCCCACCGCCACATGTTGCTCATGCCCATGCGCCCGCGGGGCGTCATCTCAACGTCCGCGCCTGCGATTGCGCCGAGTGATCCGTGACCGGTTGCGTCCACGAAGCAGCGCCCGGAGAACGTGCGGCGTGCGCTGGTTCGTGTGTCCAGCGCCGTGACTGCGGTCACGCGTGTGCCGCTGGTCTCCACGTCGTACATGTGGTGGTGCAGGTACAGGTCGATGTTCGCCTCTGCGCGGATGACGGATTCCTTTTTGGCATCGCCAAATTCTTGGGCCCGACCCGGCGATCTGCTGGCGTTGTCAGCGAACTCCTCGACGATTTCGCCGATGCGGGGGAATCGACCGCGTCGAATCTCCCCCTTGGACCACACGCGGACCTCGCTCGATCCGTTGCCGCCAAGGACGCCCCGGTTCTGAATGAGGGCGACCTTGCAGCCGAGCCGGGCGGCGGCGATCGCAGCACCCATGCCGGCATAGCCGCCACCCACAATGACCAGGTCGTAGCCGTCATGCCGGGTTGGCTCTGCCGGAAGGTTCAGCAGCTGGCGACGCCATTCGGGCAAAACGGCATCGTCGTCCGTGGGCTCGAAGCCCAAGTCATTGGTGAGCAGAATCGCGTCGCAGCGGCCATCGAAACCGGAGCGGTCTTCGAGGCGAAGTTCAATGGCGCCCGCATCCGCCAGCGTGACTACGCCGCCGTCCTGCCACTCCCATCCCGTGCCCGTGGCGCCGGACCGAGCGGTGCCGAAGGGTGCCGCAGGAGCTAGGGCTTCCCCGTTGATCCGTAGGTCGAATCTCCCGGGGCTGCCTTCCGCACCCCAGCGGGCCACCCAGTCCATGGTGCGCACGAACACCCGGTAGGTGCCCGGTGCCGGGACCTCCACCTGGGTGACCGCCGTGGCGACCGGGGTGCCCAAGCCGTGAGCCAGGAGGTAGGGCGAACCCATCGAATCGATGAACTGCGTGTCCAGCTTCCAGCCGCCTGGGTCGGTGAATGACTCCGCTTCCACCAGGATCGCGACCGTGCCGCCCGTGGGGTCTGGCGCGGGTCTGGTCGCGTCGTGGTTCGAATATTGGGCTGGGACCTGGCTCGTGAGAAGCGCGAGCGCGGCGCAGAGCGACTGGGCTGAGGGCATGAGCTGAAAGGTAGCGCGCCGGCTCATTCGAAACCGCGAGTTGCCCTACTCCGCGGCCCGCGATTCAATGCCGCTGCCATGCCACCCACGACGAGCCCGATTCAACTCACCCTCCCCGACGGTTCCGTACGCGAAGTCCCGGCCGGCACTACAGGGCTCGAGGTCGCAGAAAGCATCGGCAAGGGCCTGGCCAAGGCAGCCGTGGCGATCGAGGTGGACGGAGAAGTCCGCTCGCTGCAGTTGCCGATTGATGGCTCAGCCAAGATCTCGATCCTGACCCGGGAGTCCAAGGAGGGGCTGCACGTCATCCGCCACTCCGCCGCCCACGTCATGGCCGAGGCGATCAAGCAGATTCGTCCGGGCGTGAAGCTGTGGAAGGGCCCGGCATTGGAAGATCCGCGCTTTGGCTTCTACTACGACGTGGACGTTGGCGACAAGGCGCTCACGGAAGACGATCTCAAAGAGATCGAGAAGCGCATGGCCGAGATCATCAAGGCCAACAAGCCTTTTCATCTCACGGAAATGACGCGGAACGATGCGCTGGAGCTGATGAAGAAGGACGACGAGGTCTACAAGGTCGACCTCATCTCCAAGATCCCGGAAGACGACCAGATCACCTTCTACCACACGGGTGAGGACTTCTACGACCTGTGCCGCGGGCCGCACGTGCCGACGACCGGCAAGATCGGTAAAGGCATCGCTGTGCTGATGCTGGCGGGTGCGTACTTCGGTGACGACGCGACGAACAAGATGCTCACCCGGGTCTACGGCCACGCGTTCGCCGACCCGAAGGCGATGGCCGCGCACCGCAAGAACCTGGAAGAAGCCGCCAAGCGCGATCACCGACGCTTGGGCATCGACCTCGATCTGTTTTCGACCATGGGCGACCTGGGCGCGGGCCTCGTGCTGTGGCATCCCAAGGGCGCGTTCATTCGTCACAAGGTCGAAGAGTTCTGGAGGAACGAGCACCTGAAGGGTGGCTACGACCTGGTGAACTCGCCGCACGTTGCCAAAGCGGAGCTGTGGAAGACGTCCGGTCACCTCGACTTCTACGCGGAGTCGATGTTCAGTCCGATGGACGTCGACGGGCATGAGTACCTGCTCAAGCCGATGAACTGCCCGTTCCACATCGCGATCTACAAGACCAAGCGCAGGTCCTACCGCGAGCTGCCGTTTCGCTGGGCTGAGCTAGGCACCGTGTATCGCTACGAAGGTGCCGGCAGCCTGCATGGGCTGATGCGCGTGCGTGGGTTCACCCAGGACGATGCGCACCTGTTCCTGCGGCCCGACCAGCTGGACGCAGAGATCGAGCGCTGCGTCGAGTTCGTGCTCCACATCTTGAAGTCGTTCCAGTTCGAAGACTTCCACGTGATGCTCTCGACGCGTCCAGAGAAGTACGTCGGCGAGATCGCAGAGTGGGACCTCGCGACGGAAGCACTTCGCAAGGCGCTCGAGAAGATGGGCCTGAGCTACGAGGTCGACGAGGGTGGCGGCGCGTTCTACGGCCCGAAGATCGACGTGAAGATCGTCGACAGCCTGGGGCGGTTTTGGCAGTGTTCCACGATTCAGGCGGACTTCACGCAGCCTGAGCGGTTCGACATGAACTTCGTCGATGAGGACGGCACCCGCACGCGCCCGGTGATGATTCACCGCGCGCTGCTCGGATCGCTGGAGCGCTTCTTCGGCATTCTTGTCGAGCACTTCGGCGGGGCGTTCCCCGTCTGGCTTGCCCCCGTGCAGGCCAAACTGCTCTCGGTTGGCGAGCGCCATGCAGACCGGGTAGAGGCTCTCGCCCGCGAACTGCGCGAGCAAGGCTTGCGCATCGAAGCGGATTCAACCCCCGAGAAGATCGGCAAGAAGATTCGGCACCATCTCTGGGAAGAGAAGATCCCCTACGTTTGCGTCGTTGGGGATGACGAGCTGGCGTCTGGTGGTCTCGCGGTGCGTCACCGCAAGGACGGCGACCTTGGCGCGTTGAGCATCGAGCAGTTCGTTGCGTCAGTCCGCGAGAAGGAAGACGCGAAGATC
>CBESZZ010000442.1:0-4112 GCA_965534055.1 uncultured bacterium
TTGGATTCGAGAGCCGGAGGTCGGCAAGGCCGAGCTCCGTGGATGAGGGCTTGTTTCGTTCATAGGTTGGACCGCCAGAAGTATCCCACTGATCTCAGGGTTGACCGGGTTGTCGGTGTACTCGGTCCCGGGTCGGGACACGAGAACGGAAAGCAGCCTGTTTCCGTGGCGGAGCAGCCTTAAGGGCCGGCCTGGCTTTCTACGCCGTTCGATGGGGCCCCGGCTTGGATTGGGTCATCCTGCCCGGGTCGCGCCCCGGCTGCTGTGAACGCCGGATGCTGATCGCGCACCGTCCTTGGCTGCCTTGCTGCCATCCCACAGCAAAAGAGACCCACGGCACCTGACGCCTCCAGCACGGCAACACGTCGTCTCGACTTAGCGACAACCGGTGCTTCATTCCCGGTCGGCACGACCTCTGCATCGTGCTCCAGCCATCAACCTAGTCGTTCGCGGTGATCCCCCACCGGGGTTGTCGTTCTTCTGTTCGACTGCCGCGCTCGGGCCACTCAACGCTGCGTCACGGGACTAGGCACCGTCGACTCCAACGACCCGTTGGTCGACCTCGATTCAGTAGGAGAGTCCTGATGGGCCAAAGGGCACGGTCGCCAATTTTCGGGCCGCCCCCCAATGTCGTGACCGCAATCGAGTCGGACCGCAGGAAAGTCTGAAACTCTGCTCAGCCTCCGCGACACACCATGGTCCGCGGGATTATATTCGATCCTGCGAGTTCTCCATTTAGGAGCAATATCATGATTAAAACTCTCGTACTTGGCCTTTCTCTGGCCTGTCTTTCGTTCGTACAGGACCCCCAGATTACGACCGCCCAGCTGAAGTGTCCGGATTGCGTGCCGTCGCCGAGTGGCGATTTCAGCAATTCGACCGGCAACGTTTGTGCGGATGGCTCGGTGATTATCTCTCCCTTGCGGACCATGAACGAAGTCAAGGGCGGCTGCAAGCCGTCCGCAACTGTTTGCGTCGCCGAGATGCCAGCCTGCAGCTTGGATCGCCGCGTGAAAGTGAGCTTCGCACCGGGTGGTTCCACATGCGGAGTCGTGTTCGGGATCGACGGCGGTGACCTTCCGGAACCCACTCGCATCAACAACTCCGAAACGGTCACTCTCAGCGCATCGGCCGAGTGCGGCAGCTCGGGAACCGACACGCTCACGGTCACCGGCGGCAATGCCGGTTCCCCCGGCGCTGGCAGCCCAGTGACCTACACCTTCACGGTGACCTGCCCCACCTGCATCTCGGGCTGATCCTCACCGTGTGCTCTGACGCCGTCGAGTGACGGCGCACCCTATTTCTGACTTCGCTTTCCTCCCATGAAGACCCTATCGATTTTCGTTGCCTGTGGCATCGCGGCCTCTGCGTGCTACTTGTTCTATTCACTCGAAACAGCTTCGGGTGAAACCGACCCGAACAGTTCCCTCGAGGTTCTTCCTAACCAAGTGGTTGAGAACCCAATCGAGTGGCTTCATGCGGGGAAAAGCCTGACCGTGATCGGCCGCGGCGAGTCACAACGCGTTCAGCTGACAACCCAGGGTGAAGAACCAGATCACAGCTTCGTTCGCATTCGCCCGGAAGCTCCGCTGGCCAGCAATGAAATTGCACAAACCAAGACGGTTGCACGTCAATGGGCCGCTGACTCGCAACGAGAGCTGATGGACCATCTCGATTCTTACGACGACCAGTCCGTGCTTGATATCCGGGAATGGGGCGAAATCGACTTGGACCTCGCGTTGCTCGAAAGCGCCGGCGACGCGATCGACGCCGGACGGTACTTCGTAGAAGGGGGGCAAAACGTCCACGACTTGCACGGACTCCACGTGATCCGCGTTCCGATTCAAAGAGACGGCAATCGAATTGGAGTCCACGTGGCGTTCGCGGAAGGCGACTCCGACCGTGTCGATCGAGCCGTAGAATTCTTGAAGCACCAGCACGCCACGGCCCGCGGTCTTGCGGCCTATCGGTTCAATGGCCTGCCGCTCAAAGATCGCGAACAGCTGATCGCCAAGCGCAACGCGATTTTGCGCGAGAACAAGCAAGAGCGGTCGGACCGCCTATTCCTGGCCAAGACGTTTCCCTGCAGCGTCGGGATCGACTCATCACGGGCGATGCTCGTGCCCTAGCCCGTTTCGCTCAAGAGCGTCGCGCGAGGGCTGGTCTGAGAATTGTTCGGACAAGGAATGCAACCGAAGTGCGGGTAGCGGAACCCCACCGGCTGCCATCATTCCGGTTCATAGCCCGGCCGGAGCTCGCCCAGAGCTCAACGCCCCGTAGCGACCACCGCATTGCTGGCGGCGACGCCGGAAGGATGACTGGCGTCGAGCACGGCGCACTGCAGCCAGAGCCGTGTGCCCAAGGGCACGCCCGGCGGCCACGGGAAGCTGTAGTTGCTCGCGCCCGCCGCGTCGATCGTGAGCAGGAGCGACGCGTCCACTTGCGGCACGGCCAGCGCTCCGAAGAGCGGCCGGTTCTGGGGCTGCAGACCGAAGAGCAGGATGGCCACTGAACCGGGCCGCGCGTCGGTCAGCCCAATCGTTGCGGGCGAGTTGGCCGTGAGCGCACCCGTGCCTCGGAGAGTTGGAATACCAAGTTGGCCAAAGCTGCCGCCAACCAGGTGGTTCCACGGCTGGTCTGGTCCAGCGCCGTAGAGCGCTGCGACTTCGCCGCCACCAAGTGTGCGTCGCCAAATGCGCACTTCATCCAGTTCGGCGCTTAGCTGCGAACCGTAGTTCAGCGTGCCGTCCTGGCCGATCGCCGTGGGCAGACCGGCATCCACCGTGCCCATGTTCGCGATCGATCCCGACGTGCGCCGCAGGCCGTCTTGGTAGAACGTGACGTCGCCGTCGCGGTCGTGCACGACGGTGAGGTGGTGCCAAACGCCGTCCGCGATATCGCCGCCGAAGTCGTAGTCGATGCGACCACCGGTAGCCCCGCGGTAGTTCCACTGCCAGTTTCGGCCATCGCCTTCACCGGCGAGGATCCAGCCGACGTTGCCGCCGCTTGCCCAGTTCTTGTTGGCGAGGAACACCGGATCGCTTGACCAGCCGTTGGAGCGAACCCATACGGATATCGAGAAGTCGGTCGTTGCCCCGAACTGCAGCGCTGTGGGGTTGCCCAGGTTGACGTAGCCGGGGCCGGTCAGGTTGAGAGCTTCGCCGTCGACGCCGCGGACGAACGACGTGGTTCCCACGCGGGTACCGTCGTGACCCTGCAGAGACGCGTCGAGCGTGTCGTTCTGCATGTCGAGATGCAGCGCGAGATCGTCGAGGATGCTGCCGGCGGTGGTGAATGACCAAACCGCTCCCGTCTGCGTGGATGCAGCGGTGACTGTGTCAACGCGCCAGAAGTAGCGCGTTGCCGGCTGCAGCAGGCCCGGGTCCAACTCCGAGCCTGAGGTGCTCCCGACGAGTTGTGCTGCCGCGAGGATCGGGGTGGTGCCCAAGTAGACATTGTGCTGGGTAGCGTCTGCACCAGGCATGAACCGCAGCGTGCCGCGCGTTGCCGATTGCGATGCGCCATTCACAGGCCTCGGTGCGCTCGTTGCCGTGCGCGCCACGCCGAACGGTTCGGCATCAGCAAGACCCCATGCGGGCTGCACGGGAATGCTTAGGTGATGCAACACGTTGCGCGCGATCACGGTGTGGCCGGGGCCTTTGGGCACTTCGACGTTTTCGATCTCGGAACCCTGTGCCACGACCCAAATCTCCCGCTCGCTGGGCGAATGCCCACCGTGCGAAGTTTGGCTGCCGCCGTGGTCGGTTGTGACCAACACGAGCCAGTCTTCGTTGGCGAAGTTTGGTCGCCCGCGCATCGCCGCGAGCACGCCGTCGATGTAGACGTCGGTCTGTTCAATCGCCGCGATGTATGCCGGCACGCCGCGGCTGAACCCTTGCCCGTGGCCGGCGTGATCGCAGTCGTCGAAATGCACGAAGAGCACATTGGGGTCTGCGCTTCCCAGGTACGCGCGGGCATTCGCAGCCACTGCCCCGTCGGTCACCACTTGCCTGGTGAAATCCGCTAATCCAGGAAAGGGAGCCAACAGCTGCACGTTGATCGGCGCCCAGTGCACGATGCTCGCAAGAACCGCGCTTGGTTGCGCCGCGCGA
>CBESZZ010000443.1:0-4101 GCA_965534055.1 uncultured bacterium
GCAGCGGGTGGTCCTCCGGGAGTGGCTCTTCCGCGAAGACGTCCAGTGCCGCACCGGCGAGATGCCCGGACTCCAGCAGCTCGCACAGCGCTTCTTCATCGACCATGCCGCCGCGAGCAACCACCAGCAGCCGTGCGCCGCGCTTCATGGACTGCAGACGCTCGCGGTTCAACAGTCCGCGGGTCGCATCGAGCAAAGGTACGTGCACGGTGAGGATGTCGGCCTTCGCCAGGACGTCTTCCATCGATCCAAGCCGCACTCCTGCGGGAGCATTCGCTTCGGTGACGAATGGATCATGTGCGATCACCTGCATCGAGAGTCCCACAGCGCGGTCCGCGACGGTGCGCCCGATGCGGCCCAACCCAAGGATACCGAGCGTCTTGCCCGTGAGTTCGGTGCCGATGAACTTGCCTTTAGTCCACTCGCCGCGGCGGATGGACGCGTCGGCGGCCGCCACGTGGCGAGCCATGCTGAACATCAGGGACAGCGTGTGCTCCGCGGTCGAGACCGCGTTGGCATCCGGTGTGTTCATCACCACGATGCCGCGTTCCGTGGCGGCGGGGACATCGACGTTGTCGACACCAATCCCAGCTCGGCCGACGACAACCAATTTGGTTGCCGCTTGAAGCGCGCGTGCGGTGACGGTCGTTGCGGAACGCACCACCAACGCATGGAAGCCAGTGCTCAGCGCCTCGCAAAGCGCGTCTTCATCCATCCCAGGCCGAACCACCACTTCGCCGACGGCTTCCAAAATTGCCAGGCCTTCGGCGGCCAATTCGTCAGCTACGAGAACACGGTGGGTGAGCATGGCGCGGTGCAGTGCGTGGAAGGTGCACGGCGTCTCGCGCCGCTGGAGTTATCGCGCGCCCTTGCGGAACAGGATGACTCCGACAGTCCGCAGCATGATCGACAGGTCGAACAGCGGACTCATGTTCTTGATGTAGTAGAGGTCGTACCGAAGCTTGTCCATCGCGTCATCCACAGAGGCTCCGTACGGTGCGCGCACCTGTGCCCAGCCCGTCAGGCCGGGCTTCGCGGTGTGCCGCAGCGGGTAGTAGGGGATGCGCTTGCTGAGCTGATCGACGAAGTACGGACGCTCCGGGCGTGGGCCAACGAACGACATGCGTCCCGTCAGCACATTGAACATCTGCGGGATCTCATCGACCCGCGACATGCGGAGGAACTTGCCGACGCGGGTGATCCGCGGGTCTGATTCCTTTGCCCAGACCGGGCCGGACTCCTTCTCGGCATCCACGCGCATCGTGCGGAACTTCAAGACCTGGAACACCTGCCCGTCTTGGCCGACTCGGTCCTGGCGGAACAAGATCGGGCCGCGGCCATCCAGACGAATGGCGAGGATGGCGAGGAGCGAAACCGGCAGCGAAACGATCAGACCGAGCAGCGATGCCACGATGTCCAGCACCCGCTTCATCACCAGCAGCAGAGGTTCCTTGGCGAAACCTCGGCCGAAGATCAGGTAGGACGGTCGCATGCTTTGCACGGCGATCTTGCCGGTGATGCGCTCGTACATCGACTCCCGCTCTTCGACCACCATGCCGCTCATGCGGCAGGCAAGCAGCTCTTCGATGGGCAAGCGACCGCGACGCTCCTGCAGGGCGACGACGACTCGAGATACGGTGTGTTCTGCTGCCAAGCGTGGCAGTTCTTCGACGTTGCCAAGCCACGCGTGATGGCGCAGCGGCTTGGCTGTTTGCGAGATGTCTTCGGTGCCGTCCGACTCCTGGCTGGCTGCGGCTGCAGTGCGCTGGGTTTTGTCGTCACTCTTGGAGGGTTGGGGAGGCGCGACGGACACTCCGCCACCTGCGCCATCGGGTTCTGCTTTTCCGCCTTGGCCGCTCTGCTGCACCCGGGAGGGGCGCGACGCGGGGGCCTTGGCCCGCCATTCAGGCGGAGTGGGCACGCCGGGCGCCAAGACGTTCAGTGGGTCGGGGTCTTCTTCGAAGCTTTCGGTCGGTGGACCGACGAGGCCCACGACTTCGAAGCCGTCCATCGGTTCGGATTCGATCAGGTCGGCGAGCTGGCGTGCTGCGGAGCCCGTGCCGAGAACGATGACCTGTTCGCCGAAGCGCCACTTGTAGAAGAACCAGTGGAAGCCCAGTCGCCAGCAGTAGATGACGAAGAACGAGAAGACCAGGAGCACGATCAGCTTCCACGTTTCGCCGGCTGCATCGGCAAAGCCAGGAAACACGAAGACCGAGCGGGGCAGGATCGAGACCAGGACCGCCAGGATCACCAGCGAGTAGCCCGCGGCGTGCACCAAGCGGTTGGGCAGGTCGGAGCGATTCTGCGAACTCTTCCAGTCGTACAGGTCGTTGTACGACAGCGCGGCCTGACAGATCAGCGCGATGGTGAAAGATGTCAGCAGCGCACGGAACAGCGTGGGGCTGAACTCCGCCAAGTTGACCGGCACGCTTGCGAGCGGCGGGAGGGCGACGCCGAGAAACAAGATCCCGGTGAACAGAGCGGTTTCCGAAGCCATCAAGAGCAGCTTGCGCCGCGGCATGATCTGTTCGGAGATTGCTACCATGGGAAACGTGCGAGGTGGGGACGAGCCAGCT
The DNA here is from genome assembly GCA_965534055.1 of uncultured bacterium. Taxonomy (GTDB): domain Bacteria; phylum Planctomycetota; class UBA1135; order UBA1135; family UBA2386; genus CBESZZ01. The sequence continues at coordinate 2,580 of CBESZZ010000443.1, forward strand.
GCAGACCGTAGTCATCAGCTCCCCCGGGACGAACGGGGAAGTGACGGCAGGCGTGTCGCCTTATCAAACCCGCTTCGGCCGCAGACGGGGTGCTTCCTGCCGAAAATGTCGAACTGACCACAGCTGGGCCCTATCCACGCCTTCAGTTCTCTCGGCGTTTCGGTGCGGAGTCAGTGCGACAATGTCGACAAAACACGCGCGGGGCCGTGGCCGACTGCGGGAGGCGAGCGCAGCAGCTGCGCGGCAGAGTCGAGCGCGCTGCTCGGGTTTCACGGTTTCCTCGGGGGCTGCGTGCCGCGTTCGGGTCTTCACCTCAACGACGTGCAGGCTGCGGCGCCATCGAGCGACGAGATCCACTTCTGCACTGCGGGTGCGCAGATTTGCCGCGACGACCCTGTAACCAAGTCGGATCAGCGCCCGTGCCACCGCAGCTTCGCCGGCGTGGCCCAGCAGGGGACGCGCTCCGGCCTTGGTCGGGAACAGGGCGATGGGTCGCGTGGTCAGCATGGGACCAGAGCTTCGCCGGGAGAGCGCGCGCCGGAGCGAGCCGACGACGCGGTCCGTCCAGCGGCCGCTTGTGTCGTGTTCCACCACACTGCTGTGGTGGCTGGGGGCTGCCGCTGGTGCGCGGCTGGGCCGCTGCCCCACAAGTCGGGCCGCTGGGGCGCGGGCGCTTCGGGAGGCGGCAGCCAGCGTGGCTGCTGGTCTAGGGCTTCAGCGCTTCGGGCTTGGGGGTCGCTGCGACCGGATTCACCACCCGGGTGATCGCCGTGCGATCCATCGTCATGCGGACCGTGTCGACTTCGATCTGCACAGTGCTGTCGTCGAGGCCAGTCACGACGGCGTGCATGCCGCCGGAGGTCACCACGCGGTCGCCCTTCTTGAGTGCACCCAGCATGGATTGGCGCTGCTTCTCCTGGTTCCGCGCGGGGCGAATCATGAAGAAGTAGAGCACCCCGAACATCAGCGCCATCAGCAGCAGTGACGTGGAGTCCATGTCCGGGCACATTCCTGGCGCGGTGCCGCCTGCGGGGGCGGTGCCGCCTTCGCCCGCTGCCCCGCCGCTTGGCGCCTGCGGAGCGTTGCGTGGCTTCAAGTCCTGTGGCAAGACGCTCGCGGTCGAGCCAGCGCTTGTCGCGCTCGCCGACAGATCTGAGTGGTTCGCCCAGCTCGGGCCGAGGACCCAGTGAAGAGGCGCGGACGGATCGACGGGGATGTGGATGGCGGAGTGCATGGCGTTTTGTTGCCGCGAGCGCGGGCTCCGGTTTGTTTGGAACCCGGTCGGGCGCGGCAGTGTGCGCGACGACTTTCAAGGAATCAAAGCTGCGCTTCCGCAATCCCGACCCCACGACGCTCAAGGCGGGGCTCGCACCCATGACGAGTCGGTCGCTATGCTCCTCCGCGCGCAGAATTCTGCGGATTCGCAGTCTCGACTGCGAACGCGCCTCGTCACTTCTTTCCGACATTCATTCCAAAAAGCCATGGTTCGCGTCCTTGCCGCCCTCTCCGGAGGCGTCGACAG
>CBESZZ010000444.1:0-4098 GCA_965534055.1 uncultured bacterium
AACCCCTGAGCGGAATTTTCCTGAAGAGCGCGTGAGGGCGCCCGAAGCGAGCCGCGCCGCCACTGATTCGAACTCAGCCTCGACGCCGTGCGAGAGGTCGGTGATCGCCGGTCCTGATGTCATATACGCGCGGACTCTGCAGAGGAGCGAGGTCTTTGTCCGGGCATCCAGACCGGGACGCGATCCAGTCTTCAGACGACTCGTCGTGCGAGGAGGTAGCGGTGGTCATCTGCCTCTTCGCGCGATTGCCGCGGAACCCGACGTGCGTGTGCAAGGTGTGCTTGTGGTCCGCGTCGGCGGTGAATTCCGAAACTTCGCCGGAACATTGGGACGCTTCGTTGGTTGGGGTTGGTCGTGCAGCCCTCTGACTTCTTGCCATCCGCGCCTTCCCAGTCGTTGGCTTTGGCGTGCCCGATTCGATGGCTCGTTCTACGCAACTACTTTCAAATCCCATGCTTCGATCGCTTCTCTCGGTCTCTCTCTTGGCCGCGGCCACGGCCACTACCGCGTTCGCTCAACCTCAACCCGCAACTGCGAGCCCAGTGATTCCGGATGGCACGCGGGCGGTGCTCGTGGAGATCATGGGGCAGTCCAACGCCGCGGGGGTGGGGGCTCGGTGGGATAGCTTGACGCCAGGGTTGCAGGCAACGTTCGGTGCGGTGAGCGCCTATGCGAGTATCTGGACCGCACACCGGCCAATTCCGGGGAACCAGATCTTCACTCCTTTGGTGCCTGGCTGGTGTCGTTCTGGTGGCGGACCCGGCAGTCCCGATGCAGAGATCGGTCCGGAGATGTCCGTGGCCTATCGTCTAAACGCCCTCTATCCCGGCCTCGACATTTTCATCGTCAAGCGCGCAGTGGGTGGTTCGAGTTTGAGCCCGAACTTTGTTAATCCCAATCGGTCCTGGGATCCGCAGCTCAACACGATCTACGGCGGTTGGCTCCAAGACTACACCAACCCCGCGCGGGACGAGATCGTCAACAACTTGGGTTACTTGGATACCGAAGTCGTGCACATGGGTTGTCTCTGGGCCCAAGGATACTCGGATGCTCAAATCGCGGCGAACGCCAATGACTACGTCTTCAATCTCGTTGACTTCATCGATGAAGTGCGCCTCGAACTGCATGCCGAGTCCGCATTCGTGATCGCCCGCACGATCATCCCCACGATTCCGCCTCCTGTGGGATTGACGACGGTTCGCAACGCGCAAGTGCGCGTGGGCAACATCTACCCCGACTGCGCCTGGTCCGACACGGATGGCTTCACCTACTCGGATCCCGTGCACTTGGACGCGCGCTCCCAGCTGGGCAACGGCATCCGACTGGTCAACGCGCTGTCCGGAATCTACGCCGTGGGCAATACCCCCTACGTCACTCTCGCGGACCTCTGAGTGGGGGCTGGTCGTGCGGTCCTCTGACTTCTTGCCATCCGCGCCCTCTTGGGCGTTAACTCCGGCGCGCACGATTCGATGGCTTCGTTCTACACAACTACTTTCAATTCTGATGCTTCGATCGCTTCTCTCCGCCTCTCTCTTGGCGGCGTTCACGGCCACTGCCGCGTTCGCCCAACCCCTATCCGCAACTGCGAGCCCGGTGCTGCCGGCTGGGACGCGGGCGGTGCTCGTGGAGATTATGGGGCAGTCCAACGCAGCGGGTGTGGGGGCCGTGTGGAATACCCTGTCGCCGGCCTTGAAGACAAAGTTTGGCGCGGTGAGTGCCTATGCAAGCATTTGGACCGCACACCGGCCGATCCCGGGAAACCAGATTTTCACTCCCTTGGTTCCCGGTTGGAGTCGCTCGGGCGGCGGGCCCGGTAGCTCCGATGCTCAGATCGGTCCTGAAATGTCCGTGGCACATCGTCTGAACGTCCTCTATCCCGGCCTCGACATTTTCATCGTCAAGCGGGCGGTGGGAGGTGCAACCTTGACCTCGAGCGGCGTCAATCCCAATCGTTCCTGGGATCCCGACGTTCACACGATCTACGACGGTTGGCTCGTCGACTACACCAAGCCCGCGCGGGAGGAACTGGTCAACAATCTAGGCTATCTCGAAACCGAAGTAGTGCATTTGGGCTGTCTCTGGGCCCAAGGCCTTTCGGACTCCCTCACCTTGGCGCACGCCCAGGCTTACAACTTCAATCTCACGAGCTTCATCGACGACGTGCGCGATGATCTGCATGCCGAGTCCGCATTTGTGGTTGCCCGATCGGTCATTCCCACGTCGACCCTCCCGATGGGGCTCACGATTGTCCGAACCGCACAAGAGAGCGTGGGCAACATCTATCCCGATTGCGCCTGGTCCGACACGGACGGTTTCACCTACTCGGATGATGTGCACTTGGACGCGATCTCCCAGCTCGGCAATGGCATCCGCCTGGTCAACGCGCTGTCCGGAATCTACAACGCGGGCAATACCCCATACGTCACCCTCGCAGATCTCTGAGGGCGCAGCGAAAGGGCGGCAACGCTCGCCCCCCGAGTGCTCTGGCTACCTTGCACGTTGCGTTACTGCGCCATCACTGAATCGTGATGCTTAGACCGCCATTGAATACGAAGCATGGGCGAGCGCACCCGTGCTGATACCACAGCGCGATCCCTACGAGATTTGGGTCGTTGGGAATAGGCAGCGGAATCACGCTTCCAGCGTTCACCAAAAAAACGACTGGGGCGCTTCCGACGAGCATGCAGCCCGGCATGCATGTTGCCGATGCCTGCAGCGCGAACGGAATGTCCGGAAGAAATCCAAGGACATCGAGTGCAAGTTCACCCTGCTGATTCACCCTGTTGACAAGGCGGCAACGGTGCGATGACGAACTGCGAGTCTTCAGTTTGGGGGGCTCCGCCGCCCGTAGCGGAGAAGCCAGGGAAGCCTGGGCAACCGCCGGGCAGAATCCCAACTTGCGCAGCAACGGATCCAGAAAGGGCGAACAGACAAACGGCTATTAGGAATCTCATTCCATTAGCGTGCCGAGCAGGAATCCACGCTTCCAATTCTGTGCCGGGAGCAGCGAGCAACTAGACACGAGTAACACATTCGATACTTCCGGGATGGCATCTATGCGTAGTCCGCACCCGCAAGCATCGCAAGCTCTCGTTGCGGAACTAGAACGAGACCACGCTGCGAATCCCCAGGATCCACGCGTCGTCGAGCGTCGGGTCACCACCGGGGTGTACGACGTACTGCAGGTCGGGTTGAAGCGAAAACCATGGGGTGAGCACCACGTGGTACGACGCTTCGAAAGCAACTTCCCAGTCTTCGAACGGACCGCCCGCGTTGCGTTGGAACGGCGCGCCGAAGCGTGCGGCAGCAATCGCGAATCCGAGCGCGTCGTTGTCGCGGCTCTCGAAGAAACCCTGATAGACCAAGCCTGCGCCTAGGTAGCGATCGACAGCTTGCGCGCGGTCGTCGGCGAAGCCGGCGCGAACGAAGGCGGCAAGGCCTTGGTCGGGGGCGTCTGGTTCGGTGATGAGGTGGGCTTCGGCTAGGACGTATGCGCCAAAGTTGCCACTGGATGTTTGTGGTGTTGGGCCAGTTCCGGGGTCTCGCAGATCGTCGAATTTGCCGGTGTAGCCCCACGCGCCCACGGCGACCTTCTTGAAGACCCCGCCGCGTGCCGAGCCACGGTCCTGAGCGTCGGGTGCTGCGGCTTGAGCCGGGGCGGTGAGTTGCTCGAATTCGTCGCCTTGATGGAAGTCGAGGCCGAGTTCTGTCAGGAGCAGGACGCCGTCGTTGGCGTCGAAGCGGATGCTCGAGCGGCGGGGGTGGTTCGGGTTGCCGGGGACGCCGTCGGCGACAACTGCCCGCAAGTAGCTCCAGTCGCTCGGGGTGAAATCGATCCGCGCAGCGAGCGAAGTGACCGGGAAGATCGATGGGCCGTTGAGGCCCGACGATGCGAATTCAGCGCCAATGCCGTGGGAGCTGTGCAGGAAGAGGCCTGCGGATGGGATGACGTCAAACTCGCCGTTCACGTCATAGAGGCCGACCAAGCCCGAGACGCCCATGGTGTCCGAGCTCTGTTCGATCCATGCCTCGTACAATCGAAGCGTCGACGGCGCTTCGATGTTGCTGGTGGCCTGCACGTCGCCAATGGATTCGCTG
>CBESZZ010000445.1:0-4089 GCA_965534055.1 uncultured bacterium
TGCGGTTGTCCCAGAACCAGGCGTTCTGGTTGATCAACGTGCCAACCATTCCGTAGTACTGCCATCCCTCCTTGGGGATGCCATCGCTACCCATCTTAGCCTCTTCCACCGCGGTGAAAGCCTGCCCGTATTCGTTTTCGAGGCGTCCCACCTCCTTGAATTTCTTCGCGGCGAACACGATGGAGAGGAAGAACGCCATCATGCAGGCGATCGCCAGCGGGAACTTGATGCGGTCGAAGCCGCGGGTGAACGAAAGGTCTTCGGTACGGAAGTCGAATGACGGTACCGGGGATCCGAGACGCCCTAGCCCCAGGCCAATGGCAACCGCCAAGCGCGGGTTCATCAGATCCGCTTCTTCTTCGCTGAAGCTGTGGTTGATCCGCCCCATCACGTCGAGCAGCACCGGCTCCGTTTCGAACACTCGGGTGAGCACCTCGAAGAGCCCTACCTGGTTGCAACCTCCGCCGGTCACGGTGAGCCCCGCCACCGACGTCATTCCGGGGACGGACGTGAGGAAGCGGGTGAGCTCGCGCTCGATCCGCTTCAAGTGCTTCTCGTGCGCCTCGTTCACGGCCGCGAACGGCACGATGAACTGGCGATCCTTGCTGACCTCGGGCTCGGCGTCCTCTTCCGCATCCTGATCCTCAAGGTCAGGAAGCGCGACCTCGGCGACCCCGACTTCCTCATCGGTTTCGCGCGCCTCTGCTTCGGCTTCGTCAAAGGCAGACTCGCCATCGGCGACAACCCAGGTTCCGCCTTCCGCATCCTCGCCGGTCTCCAGCGCTTGCATCGCGCCCGCCCGAACCTCCCTCGGTGTGCGACCGAGTGAATCAGCGATCTCGTCAACCACATGCTCGTGTCCGGTCCTCAGGACGCGCATGTCGGTGAGGTGACCGTTGCGCACGAGCAACGCCAGCGTGGAGCGCGCACCGAAGTCCAACACCACGTGAAACGTGCTTTGCTGGTGCAGTTCCGCTCCCGACAGAGCTGGAAGCTCAAGCGCCTCACCGTCTTCGTCACCGTCAACGACGGCGGGCACGCCGCTTTGACCACCGGGCTCGAACGCGCCGCACCAAATTGCGGCGCGATACAGCGCCATCGCGTCAAGGTCGTAGATGTCTGGTTCGATGCCGCGCGATTCCAGTGCATCAAGCTGCACGCGCAGGCTGCCTTTGGGCGCCGCGGCCACGAGCACCTTGGACTCTTCGCCGTCTTCGGCGATGACGTGGAAGTCCACGATCATGTCGTCGACGTTGTGGCTGTGAATCTCGCCTTCCACCTCGCTCTTCACCACCCGGCGGATGGAGTCGCGACCAAGGAACGGCACATCGATCGTGCGCAACACAACCTCGCGGGCGTGTTGCGCGGCGGTCAGCTCGTTGCGACCAATCTTGCCGTCGTCGAGAGCCAAGCGCGCGGCATCAGCAAGCGCTTCGGCCTGCAGACCTGCGGAGCCGACGTGAGCCAACCCCACCTTGGTCAGGCGCGTCTTACGAAACGAACCATCCAGTTCGACGGCTTTGACTTCGTAGTCGCCGAGATCTACTGCCCTGACTTTGGCCATGCGTTACCTGTCTTACTTGTTGGCGCTGCTGTGGTTCTTCAACTCATCGAAGCGTGCGCGCTGCTCTGCGTCGAGCAACCCCCGCTTTCGCTTTTCGGTACGGCTACGCACCGCTTGGATGCGCTCTCGGAGAGTCTGCGAGAAGTCGTCCATCCGGCACCGACTCAAAATCTCCATCTCTTCGATCCGGCCAACCGCGAGCACCTGCCGCAGCAGTTCGGTCTGCTCGTTCGAGAGGGAAAAGGCGGCGATATCGCGCTGCAACATCGCCAGGTCTCGAGCGGTGGAGGCATCTCGATTGGTGTCACCAGCCATCACGCGAGGCAAAGCCTTGCCGGCGATGAATCCCGCCAGCAAGCAGAGCAACGCGAGGGCGAGCACCCAGAATCGAAAACCTCTCATGGAGTCATCATCGCGGACCGCGGGGCTCACCCGCGGCTTCTTCCGCACGAATTCGCACATCGAGGTCTTCCATCTTCTGCTTCAGGACGTCCGGCGCAGCCTCGAGGGAAGCCGCCCGGTCACCGCCGAACAGACCGCTCAAGACCAGCAGCCCGAAGCCGAGAATCAGCAGCGCTGCAACGGCCAGGCGCCGTGCGAACTGCGTGGCCCGGATCAATTCGCCCATGGGCTCATGCCTTGCGGCACCGCGATCGGCGCTGGCCAGCGTCGAACCCGTCTCTTCATGCGAAGTCGGAAGCGACCCATCCTCAAGCCGGGCAAGGTCTTCACGGTTCGGCTGCTTGCGCACCTGATCCATGACGCCCCCGACCAAACCAGCCGGGGTAGCCACGACCTGGTCGCGGCCCTTGGCAAAGCAGTCTCCCAGCGATCGAGCGGCCACACATGCCTCAGCCAATGCCGGCTCACTGTCGAGCCGCTGCTGGAACGCACGATGCGTCACCTCGGAAAGTTCGCCGTCGAGGAAACGCTGCAGGAGGATTAAGTCTTCGGAAGGGTTGGTCATCGCTTACCCCCTGGTTGGGGGACGAGTTCTGGGTGCCGCCGCTCCAGCGCTTCTCTGAAGCGCTTGCGGGCCCGAAATAGACGGGATTCGACAGTGCCGATGCTGCACTGCAGCACCTCAGCCATGTCGGTGTAAGAAAGGTCTTCCCACTCACGGAGCACCAGAATCGTCCGGTACTTCTCGGGGAGGCTATCGACGATGTTGCGGGTGGCTTCGTGCACCTCGGCTTCCATCAGCGGTGTGGTCGCGTCGATGTCTTCATGCCCGCCAGAGCGGCCACGCAACCCGTCCAACGCGCTGTCGTCGTCCACCAACCTCATGTGGCGTCGCGACTTACGTGTGGCGTGGTCGTTCGCGGTGTTCACGGCGATCCGGTAGACCCAGGTGAAGAACGCAGAGTCTTGCTGGAAGGTGTGCAGCTTGTGGAACACCTTCACGAAGACGTCCTGCGCCAAGTCCTCGGCTTCCGAACGGTCCCGCGTATATCGGGAAACCAGCCGAAAGACGCGGTCTTCGTAGCGTCCGACGAGGCTCGCGAAGGCTTCGTCGCGGCCGTCTAGGCTGGCGGCGATCAGGTCAGCGTCCGCTGCGGGTTGGTCCAAGTTTTTTTCCAGGGCGTGCACAGTGCGGGTTGGAGGGTCCAACGGGGTGGGATCTTCCCGCAGTTTTCCTGATGCCTCACGGAAATCCGCCCTCGGCACGAACCAGGCCCAGCCATCCCCCTCCAGACCGCCCCGCTGCCGGCTCGTTGGCACGGCAGATTCCGGGTTCTGTGCGACCTGCAGGCCGCGCGACCGACCGGTCAGCGCTCGGTTAGCAGATGGCCCAACTTCGTCTCTTTCGTGCGTAAGTACTTCTCGTTGTGTGGGTTCGGAACGATGCGCAACGGCTCCTGAGCCGCGATTGTCAATCCGTAGCCCTTGAGCCCGGCCAGCTTCTTGGGGTTGTTCGTCAGCAGCCGCATGCGGCGCACGCCCAGGTCATGGAGGATCTGAGCCCCCGTGCCGAACTCCCGCTGATCGGCCTTGAACCCCAGCTTGTGGTTCGCCTCCACGGTATCGAGGCCCTGATCTTGAAGAGCGTAGGCCCGCATCTTCGCCGGCAGCCCGATCCCCCGACCCTCTTGGTTGATGTAGAGCAGCGCGCCGCGCCCGGCTTCCTGGATCCGCGCCATCGCCGCGTGCAGTTGCTCTCCGCAATCACACCGCAGCGACCCAAAGGCATCGCCGGTCAGGCAGGAAGAATGCACTCGCACCAAAAGCTCGTCGTCGATCGCGGCCAGCGGCTCCTGATCGACGATCTCGCCGTCCACCGGTGCCGTGGGCAGAGGTAGCCCGAGCGTGAGGGCCAAATGCGGACGGCCGTCCACCTGGCTGAGGTAGGTGTGGCTATCGAAGTCCCCGAACCGCGTCGGCAGCTTCGTGACCGCAACGCGCTCTACCAGCCGTTCTTGCCGGCGCCGGTACTCCACCAGATCCGCAATCGAGCACATCTTCAGATCGTGCTTCGCGACGAACTTCTCGAGATCCGGCACCCGCGCCATCAGGCCGTCGTCCCG
>CBESZZ010000446.1:0-4076 GCA_965534055.1 uncultured bacterium
GATTCTGGCGCGGTCGCTTGGCATCCCCTCGGTGGTCGCCGTGACCGACGTGCTGGTCAAAGCTCAGAACGGCGAGCGGGTCATTCTCGACGGTGAGTCGGGGCAGCTGATTCTCGAGCCGGACGAAGAAGCGGTCGGCGAATACGAGCAACTGATCCGGGAGCGGGAGAGTGTTGAGAAGCGGGTCTTCGAGGTGCGCTTTGCCGACGCGGTCACGACGGATGGCGTCGATGTCACCCTGATGGCCAACGTCGAAGGCACGCGCGATCTGGAAGGCTTGGAGTCCGATGTCGTGTCGGGCATCGGCCTGTTCCGCACCGAGTTCGCCTTCATGGAGCGGCGATCCTTCCCGACGCAAGACGAGCAGGAGGCGATGTACACCCGCGCGATCGAGGCGGCGCCGAACAACGCCGTGACGTTCCGTACGTTGGATGTCGGTGGCGACAAGCCGCTTGGCTACTTCCGGACGCCGGACGAGCGCAACCCAGTGCTCGGGTGGCGGGGGCTGCGGATCAGCCTCGATTGGCCAGACATCCTCTACACGCAGCTTCGCGCGATCCTGCGCTCGAGCGCGAAGGGGCACGCGAGGATCTTGTTGCCCATGGTGAGTTCACTGAGCGAGGTCAAACAGTGCCGTGAGGCACTAGACACGATCTTGGCGGACCTTGCAGCGGACGGCACGCCGCACGACGCCGACATCGAGTTGGGCATCATGGTCGAGGTGCCGGCGATCACGCATGTGCTGCCCGAAGTGCTGCCGCTCGTGGACTTCGTGTCCGTCGGGACCAACGACCTGGTCCAATACCTACTCGCCGTCGACCGCGACAACCCGCGTGTCGCGTCTCTTTACGATCCGTACCATCCGGCTGTGCTGCGGGTCTTGCAGAAGATCGGGCAGACCGTGGCGGCAGCGAGCAAGCCGGCAGCTATCTGCGGTGAGATTGCGGGAGACCACTACTTCACTCCACTCCTGCTGGGATTTGGGTTCCGCGAGCTGTCGATGGCTCCCGTGTTTCTGCCGCGGGTCAAGTTGATCGTTCGCAGCTTCTCCGAGGAGGAGTGCCGTTCGATCGCGGGGCAGGCGTTGGCGATGGACAACGCGGGGTCGATTCGCAAGCTCGTGCAGAGCCAGGTGCGCGTGCGTTGGTCTAAGTTCCTCGATCGCGAGGAAGACGCGGGTTCGCCGCAGCCGCGAACGAGTTGAGTTCTCGTTGACGTCCAAGCGTCGCGGGAGCTGGTCGGTGTTTGAGCTTGAGAAGCTCCGGGACCTCTACCCGCGCAGTCCTCTCTTCAAAGTCGCGGAAGCGTTGCGGCGTTCGCCCGAGAGTGTCCAGCGCAAGGCTCGCGAGCTCTTCCAGAACGGCTCGCCGAACGCAGCTCCAAAGCAGCTCGGGCCTTGGGATCCAGCAGAAGTAGAGACTCTCCGCCGTGGCTACGGCGCGGTGAGCATTGGGGATCTAGCGATGATTCTGCGGCGATCCTCGGCCGACGCGATGCGCCAAGCCGAAGCGTTGCTCGCTCGCAGAGAAGACCCCGCACTTTGGTCTGACGACGACGAGGCGCTGCTCAGAGAGGTCTACGGCACGCGAGCTGACGTGGATCTCGAGGTGGTTTTCGGACGCAGCGCACAGGCCATCCGCGCGCGGGCCGCACAGCTCTGTCTAGCGAAAGACAAGCGCCTCAGCGCACACTTGAGCGAGCGGTCGTCGGAGCCCCTGGGGCTTGCGGCCCCGGAAAGCGAGCCGACGGTGGTAATTCCTGCGCGGATGCCGCGTTGGACCGATGGGGAAATTGAAGAGCTGCGCGAGCTCTATCCGCGCTTGGAGAACCTCGAGATTGCTTCGAGGCTGGGCCGCACGGTCTCTAGTGTGGCAAACAAGGCGCATGCCTTGGGGCTTACGAAGGAGGCCGGTTTGCTGGGTGATCTTGGTCGACGAAGCGTCGATCGACGTTGGCGGAAGTAGTTTGACCGACAAGAAATAGGAGGTGTCTGATTCATGGACACCGTTGTTTCGTGCCAATGGGATGGGGGCTTGAGCGACATGACTCGGTGATTTCCGAGGTCTCGACTCAACCTCAAGCAGTCGGAATGCCGAGGAACAGGCCAGCTCGCAGGACCTCTTTCAGGGGTTCACATCCCTCTATCGAGGAATCGAACATGGAAATCGTTGGTAAGAAGAGTCAGGGTCTGTCCATCACAACTCTGAAGGACGACAAGACGGTCATCGTGTCGTTCAACGATCGTAGCCTGAACTTCTACGTCACAGACGCGCTCAAAGAGTCGTTGAAGGAAACGATCAACACCAAGATTGAAGAGGGGTATCAGCACTTCGTGCTCGACCTCGACAAGGTGAAGATCATCGACTCGTGCGGTGTGGGGCTCATCATCGTGGCGAACAACGTCACGGCGTCGCAGAACGCGAAGCTCTACCTGTGCAACATCAAGCCGTTCATCGTCAAGATCTTTGAGATCATGCGGATCTCGAAGCACCTTGCGATCTTCGAGACCGAAGACGACGCGCTTGCGGCAGTGAAGAGCAACGCCGGCGACTGATCGGTGTGCGACTCGACGTTCTGGACGTTGGGCCGCAGTTCTTGCTCTCCGCGGGCGCAGAAGCACGCGGAGCGCGCACGCCCCGTTCCTCGAGCCGAACGCGCATATCACGTGTTCCTCACGAGCCTACAACGGTGACTTGAGCGGATGTCAGGACCTCTAGGCGAGATCATGGACGGGGTGCTCTTCGCGGATGGCGATGGGCGCATCGTCCTCATGAACCCTGCGGCAGAGCACTTCTTGGGTGTGAAGTCTTTGGTCGCCGTGGGGCAGATCGTGGATTCCGTTGGCGGGCGCGATGAGTTGGCAAATGCCATTCGCGACGATCAGCGCAAGGCGCTGTCCGATCATTCGGAGATCCTCCGCACGGTTGAGGTGCATCAGTCCGGGCTCGATCTGGCCTACATCAAGATCGCGACCCAAGAGGTGCTCGACGCGAAGCGGGATCCGGCGGGCGTGATCACGACGCTGGTCGACATCACCGACGAGTTCAAGATCGACCAGCTGAAGAATCAGTATCTGTCGATCGTTGCGCACGAACTGCGAACGCCGCTCACCGGGATCAAGACGTTTGCGACGATGATGGCGCGTGGAGTCACGGGTGATCTCACCGAGCGCCAAGTGCTCGTCGTGGAGAGTATTCGCGAGCAGTCGCTTCGACTCGAACATCAGATCGACAAGCTGATCAACCTGGGTGACCTCGAGGGCAACGTCTACGGCCAAGACCTGGCCACGTTTGCTTTGGACGAGTTCCTCCAAGTGGTGGTCGCTCCGTTCGAGCAAGCCGCCAAGGATCGCCAGATTGAGATCGCCTACAGCTTCGATGGCGTCGCCGAGGTTCAGGTGCGCGCCGACCGCACAGATCTTCGCCGGGCCTGCCAAGCGTTCGTTGAGAACGCGGTGAAGATCACGCCAGATGGCGGACGCGTCGTCGTGGGCGTCGAATTCTCAGACGATCGATTCTCGTTCTTTGTGCAGGACTCCGGGATCGGCATCGACCCGCGCTACCACCGTCGCATTTTCGAGAAGTTCTTCCAGGTCGAAGACCCCCTGACTCGCCACTACGGCGGAGCGGGACTCGGGCTGTTTGTTGCCGAAGGGATTGTCGAGGCGCATCACTCTCGCATCCACGTGGTGAGTCAATTGGGGACTGGGGCGAGGTTCTCCTTTTCTCTACCCGTCGCAAAAGACGATGGACAGAACCGAGACACGCAATTGACGGGAGTCGCGTGTGAAGTCGCACCCGACGCAAACACCGCTGAAACGCAGGGAAACTGAGATCATGGAACGGACCGTACTAATCATCGAAGACGAGAAGTTGATCATCGTCTCGACCCAAATGGTGCTCGAGGCCGCTGGCTTCCGAGTCGAATCTGCGGTGAACGGTGAAGAAGGCATCGCCAAGGCCCGTGAACTGACGCCAGACCTCGTGCTGCTCGACATCATGATGCCAGGCATCGATGGTTGGGAGACTCTGACGCGACTCAAGCGCGACCCAGAGACGTCCGGCATTCCGGTCATC
>CBESZZ010000447.1:0-4046 GCA_965534055.1 uncultured bacterium
TTGGCGCTCTTTTTCTTCGCGATGCCGCGGACGTCGCAGACGAAGCGCAGGAACGAGCCGACCGTCATGTCGTCGTAGAGCGGTGCGTTCTCAGGCACGTAGCCAATTGCGCGGCGCACAGCGACGGGGTCCTTCATCACGTTGAACCCAGCAATTTCCGCGCTCCCCTCATCGGGGCGCAGGAAACCTGTAAGGATCTTCATGGTGGTGGACTTCCCTGCGCCGTTCGGCCCAAGAAATCCCAGCACTTGGCCGCGGGATAGTTCGAACGATACGCCGTCGACGGCGGTGATCGAACCGAAGCGTTTAGTGAGATTGGAGGCTTTGATCATGGCTCTCTTCCGGAGGGGGCGGTTGCCTTATCACACTGCCGGATCGAGGAGAAGGGGGGTTTCGGGTCCGATTCACAAGACGCCGAAAGACTCGGCGCCGAGCGGGGAGAACAGACTACCGGAGGGCGGTTGGCAGTGTGTCCAGGCCGACCGAAACCGTGGACCGAATCAGGTCGGGGCGAGTGAACGCGGTGGTGGGTGGATTCCTCCCCGTTTCCTCTGGGGAGGATCGGCGCGTGGCGCGGGTCCTGTCGATTGGGATGGGCTGCGAGTGGTTCGCGCGACAAAATTCGTTGGTTCCGGACCAGGCCAACGGACGTTGCCGTGGCCGTCCTCCGTGGCCGTGGCGCCCGTTCGAGTGGCAACCGTCGACGTCTCTTTCAACCCTCCCTTGTGCGCTGGAAAATCGGTGCTACTCTCCCCGCCGCTACACGCGTTCGGTTCGACCGAACGCATGCTGACGGGCCGTAGCGAAGCCTGGTAACGCGCCTGCTTTGGGAGCAGGAGATCGGAGGTTCAAATCCTCCCGGCCCGACCACTCAACCCTCCGTGTCGCCGCGAGTTGCGCAACATCAACTCCGGCGGCGCAATCGGCGCCGATCGAAAAGTAAGGCCTACGTAAGGCGATTCGACGGCGCGAGAAAAGATCGCTGCGCGCTGTGAGTTCGTCGCCGTGCACGGTGGCGACTGGCCCACATCCACGGGTTGTGCAGGGGCGATCCTCAAATCGAGAGAATGTTCTCGCACGTGGGCCAAGCGGGCGATTGTGGCGTACACTTCAAGCGGACGACCGCCTGCGCACACGCACAGCAACTGCTCCCTGTTAATTGAGTTCGACAGACAGCTCGAACCGCGACTCATCATCATCGCGGAGAGAGACCTTTTGCCGGTGAGGTTTTGGCCGTCCGGAAGCCCTGGGGTGAATCAGGGTGGACATGAATCGCTCAGAATGTTCCGGGCCGTAGCCAGGAGGACGACAGACATCAGATGAGAACGCCAAGCCCGGCATGAGCCGGAAGTGCATCTCCCTTGTCTATCCTGAACGATTCCAATCTCGCTGTCTCCGAACGGCGCGCCGCTGACCTATGCGGCCTTTCCATCGACACTCTGCGCCGCTACCGGCGCGAAGGAATTGGTCCCGTCTACGTGCGCATCGGCACGAAGCAGGGCCCCATCCGCTACCGCATCGTCGATCTGGACGATTGGCTCCAGGCGAACAGCTTCCGGTCCCGAGCCGAAGAAGTTTCGCGGGGTGCCATCCGATGAGCGCCCTCCACAACCTGGCGGGCGACTCGCCCGAAAGAGAAGCGGCCCCGCACCACTCCGAGGTGGAGCGGAACGAGACCGAATGTGCTACTTCGAGTATCGACCCGAAGCCGGATCCCGACAAGGCGGCGAGTTTTCTCCAACAATGGAAGCCCGAAGGTCCGTGGCCTCTATGTGCGTTTCATGAAGACCGCACCGGAGTCTTTGGAACATTCGGGCCGGATAGCCTGCCCGAGCTGGCCGAGTGGATCGAGCAGCAGAACAAGGCAGAGCGAAATTGTTATTGGCACGTTAACACCGTCAAGCAGCCCAAGAAGGGCAAGGCGACGAAGTCGAACGTACAGCGGGTCGAATGGTTTCACGTCGATGTTGACCCAAAGAAGGGCAAGAACATCCGCGAAGAGCAGGAACGGATCCTGAATAAGCTTCTGACCAGCAGCGTGCTGCCGACCCCAACAGTGATCACTTTCTCGGGCGGGGGATACCAGGCATTTTGGAAATTACAACAGCCGATCGAAGTGAACTGCGCGTTGACGCAGATCGAAGACGCAGAGCAGTACAACGTTCAGATCGCGAAGCTGCTCGGCGGCGACAACTGCCACAACGCCGACCGGATCATGCGGCTGCCCGGGACGATCAATTGGCCGAATGCGAAGAAGCGTGAGAACGGCCAGACGCCGGTAATGGCCAATGTTATTCGATCAGACTGGGACCTGACCTACGACCACACAGATACCGCGGTGTTCGTGAAGGCGCCCGAGGGCAAGAATGCATCGGTGGGCAAGAACGGCATCGCACCGACGGTCACTGTCGACACGTCGAACGTCGTGCGCATCTCCGCTGATGCGTTGGAGAACGATCCAGTTCCGTCGAAGATCGAGTCGCGTGCGAAGGTTGCAATCGTCCAAGGCAGTGACCCAGATCAGCCGCTGAAGACCGGTAATAGTCGATCGGACTGGGTATGGCTTGTGGCATGTGCAATGGTTCGCGCCGACGTGGACGACGACACGATGTATTCGATCCTAACTGACCCAGACCTGGGGATCAGTGAACACATCCGGGCACAAGGTAATGCAACAGCACAGCATCGTGCCGCACTGCGCACGATCCAACGGGCCCGGGAAAAAGTCAGAGACCCACAGTTTGTGCATCAGGGCGACTGGCGGAAAACCGCGACTGTCTTCATCGCGCAGCGGCTGCCACATCTGGTTCACACAAACGCCGACTTCTACACATACCGAGGTCCGCACTATGTGAGGGTCGAGGACGCTACGGTGAAAGCCGATGCGCGAGCGTTCTTGTCCGACTGCTTGATCCGCACCAACTTCGGTACGAAGTTGAAACCGGACTGGAAGGACATCCCGATGATGCCCAAACGTTCGACTGTCGGTGAGTTGATGGACGCGACGAGAGATGTCGCGCACAAGCCCACCGACACCTACACACCGCCGTGCTGGATTCAGCGCCGAAGCGGCGACCCGAACCCCGACGACCTGCTGGCTGTCCACAACGGGCTACTGCGCGTGTCCACGGGCGATCTGCTGGAGCCGACGCCGTGCTTCTTCACGCTGAACTGTGCCGACGTGGAGTTCGATCCGGAGGCGAAGTGCCCGCTGTGGCTGGAAAAGATGCAGGAGGTGTTCGACGGCGATGAACGCATCCAGCTGCTTCAGGAGATCATGGGCTACCTGCTGGCGGCCGACACGTCGCAGCAGAAGATGTTCCTACTCGTAGGTCCGCCGCGGTCGATGAAGGGCGTGCTCATGCGCATGATCAAGCGACTTGTCGGGCCCGAGAACTACGGCCCGATGAACGTGAACCAGCTGGACAAGAGCACGTTTTGCCTGCAACCCCTGATCGGGCGAAGTGTCGGTGTGGTCGCCGACCTTCGGCTGGGCGGGGGGGGCGGGTGCTGCGCTTGTTTCCACACTGCTGAACATCTCGGGCGAAGATGATGTGACAATCGACCGGAAGAACAAGCCGCACTGGGTCGGGAAGCTGTCGGCGCGCATCATCACGGCGGCGAACGAGATACCGGCATTCCGCGAGAATTCGGCCGCGCTCGCCAATCGGTTCGTCGTGGTGACGTTCACCAAGTCGTTCCTGGGCAATGAAGACCCGGACCTGGATCGCAAGTTGGCCATCGAAACGTCGGGCATCCTGAACTGGGCGCTGGACGGGCTGCGTCGGCTGCGCGACCGTGGCCACTTTGAGTTGCCTGAGAGTGCGCAAATCGCGGTGAAGGAGATGCACGAGGCGGGCAACGTCGTCGTGCAGTTCGTGCGCGAGATGTGCACAGTGAAGCCGGGCGCCCAGGTGTCGAACAAGGATCTATTCAGCGCGTACTGCCAGTGGTGCGTGGTCAATGGTCTGAAGCCGGAATCCCAAGCGTGGTTCGGGCGCCGTTTGAGACCAGCGTTTCCCGGTCTGGGGTATGGCCAGAAAGTA
>CBESZZ010000448.1:0-4045 GCA_965534055.1 uncultured bacterium
CGAACGGCGAAGTCCGCGTTGGACTTGATCCGCGCGGTCATCTTCTTGCCTTCATCCTTGCGAACGATGCCCAGGCTGAGGAAGCCTGGATCCATGTCGATGGGACCGCGCACGAACGCGTGAATGTTCTGCTTCACGACCGCGCCGTTTTCGGCGTTGGTGGTCAGCACGATCTCGCCACCGGCGTTCTTCTCGTCTTCCACTGGACCGAAGGTCCCGGAGACGCGCCAAACGGAGAGGTTGCCGCGCATCGTCTTCTCGTACTTCACTTCTGTGTGCGCCGGCTTACCGCGGATTCCGGTGATCTCAAAGTCCTCGAGCAGCGGTGAAGTGATCTCGTAGACGAAGTCGCGCGTCTCATTCCACGCCATCTCATTGAGATTGATGTTCGTCGGCATGACCGAAAACATCGTGGCGCCGACCGCTGTCCACTGCAGCTGCGTCATCGGCGTCTTCTCGTCCGTGGTGTAGATGTCCAGGCTCGCTTGGCGCGGCCCTTGCACTTTGGCCATCTCCATGTGGACTTCGATCTCGCCGGCCTCGCCCGCCTCGAGCGTGATCGCTTCCACGAGCTCGCGGTCGTCACCACCCAAGCGCTTGTTGATGCGATGCAACAGGTGGGTCCGGTTGTCCTGTGAACGGTCCAGGTTCTTGGTCAGGGTGTACTCCCGATCCCCGATCCTGAAGACCGCCTTCGCGCAGACGCAGCTCGGCTTGAACGAGGTGAATTTCTGTTGCGCGTCCGTGGGATTCTTGAAGCGGAAGGTTCCCGACGCGTCCTCTTCACCGAAGTAGGTGCCGAGATCTTGATCCGTCTCCTCGAACCACGCGTTGCTCTTGCCCTTGCCCTTCGGCATGCGCTTAACGATCCGGGCTTTCTCTTTGGCGACTTCTGCCTCAATGGGGATCGCGCTTTCCGCATCCACCTTCTCCTGAGGAGTCGCTGGATCTTGCGCGAAAGCGGAAGTGGAGAGGGTCAAGAGGCCGGCGGCGGCAAATGCGGATACGGGTTTCATGGCAGTGATGAGGACTCTGTTCGGCTCGCTCGACCGAGATCGCTAGATCCAGGATGGCGGTCAGTCGGGGCGGCGGAGTATACGAGGCTACGACGACAGGCAGAAATGCCTTCGACACACTCGGAACTCCGTCTTTTCCCAACCTCACGGTCCATGCCGACTCTTCGCTCCCCCATCACACGCTCCTGGCGCTCCGCTGCATGGGCAGCAACGCTCATCCCTTTGGCGAGCCTGGCGGGTGGTTGCTGCACCATGGCACGGTTCTTCTGCGGCCCGGACGACTCGGAGTGGGTCTCTCAGGACTTCACTTCTCCGGAGGCCACCCTGGCGACATTCCGGGAAGCGTTCCGCCGCGACAATCCGGACGGTCTCTATCTGAGCCTCAGCGAGGACCTCAAGCGCAGCTACGGCCTAGACGGTATGACCGCCCAAGTGGGCTACGAAGAACTCAAGAATCAGGTCACCGGGGTGCACCTGCTGGGCACCGCGGAGGTCTCCGAACCTGAGCTCCACGACGGCTTCGTCCGGTTTTTCCTCTCCGCGCCCGCTGGCTACACTTTCCGGGTCGACGTGAAGGAATACGCATTCTGGGAAGTGCGCGTGTCGGTCCCCAAGATCCCCGAGGAGACCTACAGCGCCTACGTTCAGGATCTCTCGGCGTGGTTCGATGTCTCGGAACTCCAGGCCGGAGGTTCCGGCTCCCTGCTGGTGACATCCCCGCTGCAGCTGGAAGCGTTCGGGCTCTTGGCCGAGGACATCGACGGAGTTCGCTTCGCCAAGGAGTGGAAGGTGCTCGACTTCCAGCCGGTGGAAGACGATTCCTAGGCAAGGCTCTCAATCCATCGCGCGGCAACGACGTCGCGCTACGTGAGCCGATCGATTGGGATTTGGAACTCTGCGAACGCGTCGTCTACCGGACGATAATCGAGATCCCGATCAGCGCTCTCAAGACTGAGTCGCTTGAACCTGTTGTTTGAAATGCCGCTGACCACCACTGGGCGCGAGACGTCAGCGTCTCGCGACCGATGAACCAAGTGAACTGCATCTCGCGGACTTAGCCACGCGCTCAGATCACGCGTTGTTTGCAGGTTGGCTGGTTGGTCAAGGGGTTCGAATGCGCCGATCCGTAGCGATACGGTTTCCAACCCGTGGGACCCGGCGTAGAGCGCGCAGAGCGCTTCCCCCATCACCTTCCCGGCTCCGTAAAAATTGGCAGGCCAAATGTCGGTCGGCGTCGCCTGCCGATCGTGGGGGAACCCTTCGATGGTCTGAGCGCTGCTGGCGAATACGAATCGCGTCACGCCATGGGCGACCGCAGCGTCGAGGAGAAGCTTCGTCGGCACGATGTTTAGCGCCATGACGTCGTCGAACGACGCATCAGGAACGGCGGTCCCTGCAAGATGGACGATCGCGTCCATGTCGGCCGCCAGCCCAGCAACGAAGTCTGGGTCTGTCAGATCGCCGTAGCGCACTTCATGCTCACCAACATCGATTCTTGTGCCAACCAAATCGGTGAGGCGAAACCTGTAACGATCGCGACTCGCTTCAAGAATAGCGCTGCCGATTCGCCCTCCAGCCCCGGTCAAGAGGACCCGCATGCCAGTTTTGCTCATGGAACCGATGCTACCGTTGCCCTCGGTTCGGTTCGGCGCGTCCAGCCCAAACGCGCCGTCAATCCAGCAACGACAGCCACGCGACCGACGACACGATCGGGCAGCTCGATCTGTTGCGGCAAGTGCTCGGACAGACGCGCCAGCTCGACGAGCCCTACCGTTCGACGATCCTCTTGCGCTTCGTCGCCGGCCACGACCCGGCGAAGGTCGCGCGCCGACTCGGAGTGCCACCTGCGACCGGGCGCACGCGACTCAATCGCGGCATCGAACAGGTATCGCGGCCTGAGCGGCGCTCAGCGGATCGAGATACTCGCCGCCTGATGCCTGAACAGGAACAGAATCCGGCAACGCATGACCGAACCCTTCGAGATCGACCAGCTGACCGACTCGTCCCGCGACTTCGCCCGTCGATTCCTGGCGCGGTTTCCGGCGCTGGCTTCCTACTGCTCAATCGAACCCATCGAAGGAGTTCCGGGCAGGCACCTTCGCATCCACATCGACTCCCCGGCAGATTCCGGCCGCAACGTGACGATCTGGATGGAGAGCGGAAACGAGCCCAGTCTCGCGTTCGGGACAGGTGGCTGGCACACGCACAACGACTACACCAGGCAGATCGAGCCAGGGCTGTATTGCGATGAGAGCCTGCTGGATCTGCTCCAGGCGATTCTCGGAGACGAGTTCGTCGTGTTTGAGGAACCCCGAGGCTGAGCCAGAGCCGGCGGACGACGGAAAGCGAAATGGTCGGAGCGAGAGGATTTGAACCTCCGACTCCCTGCACCCCATGCTGCCGAACGAAACCGCATCGCACAGCCGAAACGCAAAAAGCCCGACGAACCAACGGTCCATCGGGCCTTTGCAAGGCGTGCTGGTAGCACGCTCAAGAGCGTCGCGTTAGCGCGTCACCAACCCAGGCATCTCGCTGACACTCGCTCTGGAGTCATCGAAGTAGGCGTTGATCTCGCCGCGGATGTCGCGGTTCAGCTCACCAGCCACACCGTGCGATCCCGGAACCACATCGTTCTCGAGGATGCGCTGATCCACATCGAGCTTGTTGCGAATCCGCTCAACCAAGGCTTTCGCCTGGGTCAACGCAGAGTCGTCGATCTCGAAGCGGTTCGAATCCACGGCCAACGTGTCGAGCCAGTTCTTCTGCGCTTCCAGGGCGCGGAGGTCATCGGCCAGGCTTTCTTTCTTGGCGCGCATCGCCTGCAGACGCTGCTTCGCAACAGCGACCGCGCGGGTCTGCCGCTTGATCTTGGCCTGCTTGGTCTTCAGCGTCATCTCGTGGTTACGGTACGAATCGAAGGTTTGCTCGAGGTCCGCGCGCCGCAACGCCACCTGGAGGCGATCGTCCGACGCTAGGGTCGCCGTGGTCTCACCTTCGAATTCACGACCGCGCTCGAGCTTGCTGCGCTC
>CBESZZ010000449.1:0-4035 GCA_965534055.1 uncultured bacterium
GTCTGGGCGGGCCGTGATGGCGCCGAATTCGATGCCCTTCGCAACCAGTGAGACGCGCTGGTTCATGCTGGTCATCCCAGCGTTTTGGACCGCGCTGTCGCGTTGTTGCTGTAGCGCTGCGGTCATCTCACGCGCGAGCAGTTCGATGTAGCCGGAGCCCCACATGCCGATGGAGCCGCGTTCGTTGCCGACGGTGTTGAGATCCTGATCGACCCCGCCGTCACCTTCGCCACCGGTGAATTCCACGTACGGCAAGCGTTGCGCCATGACGAAAACGTTGGCGACGTTGTCGCCACCGCCGCCAACCCTCGGCAGGTTGTGGCATCCACCGCAGGAGTTCGCATCCATGCCGGACAGGCGGTTGAACGCGTGGTCGGGGTCCAGCCGGGTGCGGGGCTCGCCGGTGCCGGTGGTCGCCGGTCGTCCGACGCCGTCGAGCGTGTTGAAGCTCGCACCAAACAGGCGCGCACCTCGCATCAGCACGTCAGTGGTCGAGATCTCGCCGCGCTCAATGGCCGCCTGCGAAATGTGGGTGATCGAGCTGGTTTCTCCGATCACGCCTGCTGTTTGTCGGGAGCGACTGCTGTCGCAGGACGCGAGCAGCAAGAGCGCGGTCCCGGTGAAGATTGAAGGAACGGTGAACGACTGGAGCTTGGACATGGGCGCAGGCAAAATCGGATCGTCGAGTGGCTAGGTTCTGTCATCACGAGCGCGAAGAGCTCGTCGTTTCAGCGGGGGAATGACCCTGACGTGAAGGAAGCGTTAGGAACGGGAGGTCCGCACGTTTCGAGTCGTCAATAATTCCCTTTTCTGAGAGCCAGACCGCGAGCAACCGACCGAAGATCCGGGCCACCTTGGGTTTGACACCTCTCTGACATCGGCTCGCACCGGGCCCCTAGTGTGAGGAAATCGTGAAGTCCTCCAGCATGTTCGGTCGGTTGCTGCTGCCCGCGCTCCTCATCTGCGGCGTGGGGCTCGTGGCGGTCGTGATTGCCGGATTGACCTACTCTGTCGGTGGTGTGGAGCGCCAAGCACGGCTCGATGCGCGGGTTCGAGCCGAGACGGCTTCGCGGAGTCTCGCGACGACGCTCCGCGATGTCGCATGGCTCCACACGTTGCCCAAGGATGTTCGCTTCTTGGCCACGGCGACCGGGCGGATTCTGGTCCCCGATTCGCTTGCTTGGATCGATCAGTCTGCCGGCACCACGATGGCGTTGCCCGATTCGTTCGATCCTGCGCTCGCAGCCAGGCTGCGCAGCACGCTACGGGCGGAGTGGGGTGAATCCGGGGCCGAGGAAGCTGCTCGGATCCTGGATGGTGCGTTGCAGGCCGACGCGCAGCGGTTCACCGAAGCCGAACGGGGCTTTGTGCTGATGCGGCGGGGGTTCCTCGCGCATCGCGCCGGGGATGCTGCGCGCGTGGCGACGATCCTCGAGGAATTCGCCGGGCTCGCGCCGTCCGCTTTGAACGCCGCGCAGGTCCCCGATGCCGAGACTTGGCGGCAAGTGGCAGCGGGTGTCGCGCAACTCGCCACCCGCTCCGTGCGCAGAATCCCGCCCTGGACGCACGAGTGGTTGCTACAGCTTTCCGCGGCTGCGGGTCAGGCCTTGATGGAGAGTTTGACAGCCCCGAACAGGAGATTCTCTCGACTTTGGGTGCGGCACACGCGAACCGGGTCGCCTGGCGGGACAGGTTGCGCACCGCGCAGCGATCTTTGGTGGGAGTCGCCGAAACCGGCGGCCGTGGTCCCGCGATGCGGCCCACAATATCAGCGGCGGTTGATGGTCGATTGCTGATCGTGCACGCGCTGTCGTCGCGAGCGGCAGGCGAAGCACGGTTCGAGGGGGCATTGCTCGATCCGACAACCGCAGCTCGGCTCGCTGGCAACGAAGTCACGGGAGCACGGGTGCCGTTCGCTTCGCTTGATGCCGTCACCGATTCAGCCAACGCGGAGAGCGCGTGGCCCGATGTCGAGATTGTCGTCGGCAGCGACGCTGCAGACGCGCCCTTTCCCGTGGTGAACGGAGTGTTGGGAGCTCGTCCTGCGGCAGTCGTTGCGCAGCGCGGGTGGTCGACTCCGGTAGTGCTGTTCGTTGCGGCAATCGGGTTGCTGCTGCTTGGTGGAACAACTGCGTGGCAGATGGTGCGCGCGAACCGCAAGACGCGCGACGCAACCGCGGCTCGTGCGGAGTTCGTGACCGCGGTCACCCATGAACTTCGCACGCCGCTTGCGTCAATCCGGTTGCTCGCGGAGCGTCTTGCCCTGGAACACGTGCGCCACGGCGAGAAAGGCGCAGATTACGCCAGCATGGTGTCTGGTGAAGCGACGCGGTTGTCCGTGCTGGTCGAGAACGTTCTTGATCTAGGACGCATTGATCGCGGCGAGCGCGGGATGGACCGCGGTCCGGTGGTTCTCGCCGAGGTCGTGGAGCACACCACGCAAATGCTCGCTCCGCTAGCTCGCAGCTCCGGAGTGGAGTGGCGCATCGAACGCGGCGCAGACGACTCGGCGGTTGTCGTTGGCGACGCTGAGGCGATGAGGCAAGCTCTCGCCAACGTGCTCGACAACGCTCGCAAGTATGCGCCCAAGGCACCGGTTTTCCTGAGTATTCATCGCAGCTCGAATCGCGTGATGCTCGACGTCACCGACGGTGGTGCAGGTGTTCCGATGGAGGATCGTGAGCTGGTGTTCAACCGTTTTGCCCGCGGACGCACGCACCGTGACGGTGGAATCCCCGGGGTTGGCCTGGGTTTGCATCTTGCTCGCGCGTTGATGCGTCGCATGGGAGGTGATCTCTCCATGATCGATGTGCCGGTCGGTGAGGGAACCGGTGCGCGCTTTCGATTCACGTTTGAGGTGTGGGCAACGGATAGTGAACCGTCATGAGTAAACCTCGCATTCTGGTCGTCGAAGATGACATCACGCTGCGCACGGGTCTGTGCGATGCGTTGGATGAAGAAGGCTTCGATGTCACTCCGGCCGGTGACGGCCACGAAGCGCGTGCGTTGTTGCGGACCGATGAGTTCGATCTGTTGGTGTTCGACGTCATGCTGCCAGGACCTAGTGGCCTGGAGCTCTTGAAGGACGTGCGGGGTCGGGGCAGCGACGTTCCTGTCTTGATGCTGACCGCGCGAGGTGATGAAGCCGACAAGGTGGTGGGCTTGGAGCTGGGCGCTGATGACTACGTCACCAAACCATTCGGGCTGCGCGAGTTGCTGGCGCGAATTCGGGCGATGCTTCGACGTCGGCAAGGCTTCAGTGAGAGCGCCTCGATTCGAGTGGAACGATTTGCGCTCGGAGCTCTGGAGATCGATCTCGCGGCGTTCGAGGTTCGCCGACAAGGCGAGAAGCCTGTTGCACTGTCTCCCAAAGAAGCTGCGATGCTCGGGCTGCTCTATGCCGACTTGGGCAAAGTGGTGAGCCGTTCCCGATTCTTGACCGAGGTCTGGGGTTCGGACCAGTTCGTCGGTGACCGAACTGTGGACACCCACATCCTGCACCTGCGCCAAAAGCTAGAAATTGACCCCAAGCAGCCTGTGTACCTGCGCACCGTGCACGGAGTGGGCTACAGGCTCCAAGAGGAGTGAGTTTGCGAGCACCACCGCTGGACCACTGAGACCGTGAGCTGCCGGGCATCGCGCACTTCCGCGGCCGGGTAGGTGTTGCCCATGGACGCGGCTCGTTGCCTTGACAACTTCTCGACACGCTCCTGACGTGCTCGGGACAGCGTATGGGTCGTTCCCTCGTCCTATGCGCATCATGAAACAAAGCATCCAGTGCGGCATGCGCCGCCTCTGTTCTCTTCTCGGCACGCATCAGGCGGTTTTCACTCAGCTCGGCGCCGTTGCGTTCGGGGTGTGTCTATTGGCGACCTCGGCTCAGGCTCGCACCTTTGCCTTCCAGGAGCCGAACGACCAGGGCGTCGTGCAACAGGCGCCCAACCCCGCGTTCGAGAAAGCGTTCGCTGCCGCAGAAAGCCTGCTGCAAAACGAAGGCAACGCTGTGGCCGCCGGTGCGGCGTTTCAATCGTTGGC
>CBESZZ010000450.1:0-4013 GCA_965534055.1 uncultured bacterium
GATGCTGTTTGTCCGCGGCACTCCGGCGGATCTCGCGCTCGTGACCGATACGCTGAATCTGCTCATGGATGAATCGCAACAACGCGGGTATGGCGCTCAGTCGCCAGGCAAAGTGAAGCCCCCAAAGCCCACGGACGCTGATAAGTCAAAAAGCGACCGCTGACACTTCCAGTTCGATCCCGTGGCTCCCGCAACATCCTCTGACACTTGGCCGCTGACCGCGGCCATTCGCCGTGGTGACGAAGCGGCGTTCGCGTCGTTCTTCGACGCGTGGTTCGATCGTGTCCAGGCGATCGTGAGAGCATCGTTGCGCTGTGACCACGAATTCTGCCTCGATGTCGCGCAGGACACGATGTTGCGGGTGGCCGACAAGATACCGAAGTTGAAGAGCGAAGGAGCGGTGACCGCTTGGCTCACGACGACGGCGCTACGCAAGGCCGCCGATCGCTTGCGTGCTGAGCGTCGTCGCTCGCATCGCGAGCAGCAGGTGGCTCAGCCCGAAATCGACGAGGCTGCAGGGCCCGTCGAGGCGCTCATCGATCACGAAAGTGCACGTTGGTTGCGTGCGCGTTTGGACGAGTTGCCGCTGAGCGATCGCGCGTTGCTCGAGGCCCGTTTCTTCGAGGATCGGACACTGCGGGAGACGGGTGCAGCCTTGGGCATGACCACTCATGCCGCTGACGGTCGTCTCCGTCGCATTGTGCGGAGACTGCGAGGCGCCGCTGAAGCGCCTGAACCAACTCAGGAATCATCATGACCGAATCCCATCCACGACTGCTCGCCTCGCTTGACGAAATGGCCGTCGCTGCGCAGCAAGATCCACTGGGCGTTGCGCGTCGCGCTGAAATTCTCGCACGAGGCACTTCGCGTGTGCGCGTCCGGCGACGCAAGCGTCGCGCGATGCAGTCTGCCTTGGCCTTGCTGTTGCTGGTGCCGCTCGTGTTTGCGGCTTCGCAACTGGCATCGCGAGGGGGAACGCGTCGCACGGAGAATCCAGGCGTCATCGCAAGCAGCGGTGAGTTGAAACCGTGGTCGTCCAGCGTGCAGCTGTTCTCAAGCGATCTATCGACGATCAACCGTCTGTCGTTTCCCGCCGACGAGGTATCAGCCGAAGTTTGGATGGACGACATGGAGCTTTTGTCCTGGCTGCGGATCGCTGGACACGAAAGCGGGATCTATCGAGTCGACGGTCGCGTGAGATTGACGAAGCCGCTGCCGGAACTCGAACTCGAATAGGCGGTGTTCCGCCGGAGATCGCGCTAGTCGGCTCCCGACCAAAGCAGCGCCACGGCGACGGCGCGCATGGCTCGACGTTCACCGACGGCATCGACGCCTTCGCCGCTCTTGCCCTTCAGATTCACCGCTTCGGGAGCGACTCCAAACAGCGCGGCGACGTTCTTTCGCATCGCGGCGCGATGCGGCATGAGCTTGGGGACCTCGGTTTCGACCGTCGCGTCCAACGACACGATGGTGAATCCCGCCGCCTCGACGCGCTCGCGCACGACCACGCAGAACTCCGAACTGCTGCGGCCGCGGTGGGCCGGGTCCGTGTTCTTGAACAGCGTGCCTAGGTCGTCGTCTCCGGCGGCCCCAAGAATTGCGTCGCACAAGGCGTGCAGCAGAACATCTGCGTCGCTGTGCCCGTCTGGGCCAAGCGGTGAGTCGATGGTGATGCCGCCCAACACGCAGGGGCGGTCGGCGACCAGGCGATGCACGTCCGTGCCAACACCCGTGCGCAGTCTGCGGATCGAATCAGGAATCATCTGCGAAGTCTTCACCATGTGCGGCCAACAGGGCTTGGGCCAATTGAAGATCTGCGGCGCGGGTGATCTTGAAGTTGAGTGGGGAGCTTTCGACGATCGCGACGGGTAGGCCCGCGGCTTCCACCATGGACACGTCGTCCGTGCCGCGAAAGTTCGGCCCGGCTTGGGCGAGCGCGTTCTCGAACACGTCGGTGCGAATCGCTTGAGGAGTTTGCGCAAGCCACAGGTTTTGGCGGTCCAACGTGGCTTCGATGCGCGTCGTTCCGGTGTGGGCACGCTTGAGTGTGTCGGCGAGCGGTGCTGCCAAGAGCGCGGCGCCAACCCCAGTCGCTTCACGGATCAGCGTGGTCGCTGCCTGGATCGAAAAGAACGGGCGTGCAGCGTCGTGCACAACAAGGACATCGAACGGGCGGGCC
Organism: uncultured bacterium; assembly: GCA_965534055.1. GTDB lineage: Bacteria > Planctomycetota > UBA1135 > UBA1135 > UBA2386 > CBESZZ01. The sequence goes on from CBESZZ010000450.1 coordinate 2,180, forward strand.
GTCGCGGCATGCGCACGCAACATGGACTGGTGACGGGTCGCGCCCCCGTCGACGGCTTGCTCGACACCCAAATCCTGCAGATTGCCCCAGAGCGGCGGTAGGTGGCGATCGCGAGCGGCTGGATCGATCGCCAAGAGGATCTCGGCATCCAATGCAGCGTGCTTCGCCCAAGCGGCGAGGCGGGCGGCGGATCGCTCGACGAGCGTGGATCCAGCGAGGCCGACGTAGGGCTTGGGCGCCTCTGCGTTGAGGCGTGTTCCTTGCCCGCCGGCGAGGAGAAGCATGGCGACCTTCACGCGCGGCGAGCCTACAGTTCATCGCACAATGGTGGTCAGGATTCTCGGGATCGATCCCGGTACCCAGGTGGTGGGTTTCGGGTGCGTGGAGTGGCGCACGGCTCGCGCCCCAGGCCAGTCCTGTCGCGTGGCAGAGTCAGGGAGCACCTCGGCGTTGCGTGACCGGCCGCTTGCCCACCGAGTCGCCAACTCGGTCTCTGTGGATTCCTTTGGCGGCCAGGTCGGGGCACGGTGTGTGGAAGCCGGAGTGCTGCGATTGGGTGGGCGGACTGTCGCGCTGGAGGCTCGATTGCGCGCGCTCCTGTCGGGGATGGAGGAGCTTTGCGAGCGCTTGGCTCCCGATGAAGTCGCCGTCGAAGAGGCTTTTGCCGGCAAGAGCATCCAGGCGGCGCTGCGGATCGGCGAAGCGCGGGGCGTGGTACTCGCCGTTGCCGCGCGGTGCGGGATCGCGGTCTTTCAGTATCCGCCTGCCTCCATCAAGCGTGTCGTGGCAGGCCATGGCGGGGCGCGCAAAGAAGCGGTGGCTGACCTCGTCACGCGACAGGTCGCTGGCTGCCCGGCGGGGCTGGCCGCGGACGCGACCGACGCGCTCGCAGTTGCGCTCTGCCGGTTCGAAGCGGGCCGGCGTCCGAAGCTCTGAGCGTGCGTCCCTAAGGCCCGCGCTCCGCGCCTCGAACTCCGGAGTTCAGGCACCGAGTGCACGCTGTGAGTGGGCCACGCCGGGGTCCTCTGTCGCGCGTCCTTGCAATTCGAGGCAAATAACCCTCTAGTGCTCTGTGTTGCGCCCTTCCGCATCGGTCATGTGGAGGGGTGGAGCTCAAATTTACGAGGGTATTCCACGGTCATGAATGCTCTCCCGCGCTGGCCCGCGGGCACCCGGCGGACCCATCAGGAGGGGACGGCATGATTCGAGGGCCGATTGGACCGCACTCCGACGTGCGGCTCCGCGAATTCATTCTTCGAGAACCGCAGCGCCTTGAATCGGGGCTGCGCCCCATTGCTCTGAACGTCGAGTTCGGGGTGGGCGGTGCCGTCGAAATCCTGGCCAAGGATGCCTTGGGACGCCCGGTGTTCGGCATGTTCGCCAGCCGCGACGAGGACGCTGAGTCCTTGGTTCGGCGGGTGCGCGTCGCGACCCGCTTTGCTCGGGTTCAGGGGGCCATGCTGGCGGAGGTCATGGCGAACGCGGCCATCGACTGGAGTGCTCCGTGCCGGGTTTACCTCATCGGTGAACTTCCGCAGGGGACGCACGCGGCCCTCACGGCAGATCCGTCGGAGCGGAGGGGTGGCGGTTCGACGTCGCATGGCACACGCGGTGTGGCTGCCGAATGGGATTCGGTCGCCAACGAGAGCGTCGCGGTGAACGGCAGCAGTCTCGCAAGCGCTGCACCCGATCTTCATGCGTGCGTGCATATCGTCGCGGATCTGCTTACCGCGAACGGGTCGACGGAACTCATGCTGCGCACCTGCGACTGCGACGTGTTGCCCGCTGCGGCAACTCAGCAACTCTTGGAGGATCCTTTCGCGGTTCCCGCGGG
>CBESZZ010000451.1:0-4001 GCA_965534055.1 uncultured bacterium
GTCCGGCTGTGCCAAGGCAACGTAGTTCTCGATGGTGTCAATGGATCATGGACCATTGACCGCTCCTCGAACGTTCAACTGACTCGATGCAGCGGACAACCGTTCGAAGGTGGTCACGTTGTGGAGCTGTATGGCAGCAACGTGGCCATGGATGACTGCAACTATTCCATCACGCAACGACTGGGCGTGTCCTCCACGCTTCGCGTGAACTTTTCGAAGCTCACGATCTCGCGCAGCGCGATTTCCGGCAACGGTGGCAATCCAGGTTTCGGCACACCAGCGATGGTTTGCGACACCAGCGAGCTCATTCTTACGGGCTTTGGTCCGAACTCAATCATCGCGGCAGGACCAGGATCTTTGGGCGAGTTAGTCCCCGCAATCGTTGGGACGGCAACCGCGATCATCGATCCCCGCCTCTCGATTGTTGGCGCCAACGGCGCCAATCCAATCGATCCCGGCATCCAAGTGATTGCTTCGACAATCCCGAATCTGCGCGTGACCGATGCGCCGATTGGCGGGACTCTGGCGGTGGAACTGAACGCATCACCTGGTGAAACCTACTTGCTGGCGGTTGGGTTCCCCGCCCCGCCGCGCAGCGTCCCTGGCATTCTTGGCGAGTTCTGGCTCGACTTCGCACAGTTGGCCGGAGTGGGTGTCGTTCCGGGCAGCGGTCAAGTTCTGAGCTCGGCGCAAATCCCCAACGCCCCGGCGTTCTTGGGCATTCAGATATCCAGGCAAGCCATCGCGACTTCGGGAAACGATCCACTGCGGTTCTCCAATCCCGCGACCTACACGATCCGGCTGTAGACGAGCCTTCAGTTAGGGCAAGGACACTTCGAAACAGTTCCCGCCATCGGGCTTGACGACCCATCGAGCTTGCTTCCGAAAAGACTGGCGGCGACCCAACGTGGTGTGGACCTCATACGTGCCGGGGAACAACTGCAGAGTCTGCTCAGCGAAGCCCGCAGCGCTAGATGCCGGCTGCCGTAGCTCTACGGATCGTTGCAGCCCGGCGTGATCTACGGATTCGAGCCGCAGCCCCACGAAACTTCGCGGCTTCTTGGCGGTCACGACGAACTTCACGGGCACCGTGGCATTGGGAACCACGAACTCCAAATGCTGGGTCTCGCCCGAATAGGAACGAGAAAAAACCCAGTCTTGCCACGTCACTTTCACGGTGTGCACCCGGATGGGCAGCGACTCATAGCGCACATGCCCAGGTCCTAGCTGGACCACTCCGAAATCGTTCAATCCTCGGTTGAATGAAACTTTCGCATCCACAGCGCGCCCGTCGGCGTGTCGTATCGTGACGGTGACGGGTCGCGTGACACCAAGCTCCAGCTCTACTGAAACGACGCCTGGATGGCGAGCGATGCTCTGCCTTGACGCTGGAGAAAATCCATTGGGTGCCTCAAGTAGAAGGTCGTCGCCGGTGGATGCGAGGGTCATCGTGAATCGGCCGTTCCGGTCCGAGCGCGCCGAGGCGAATCCCGTGGATGCAGTGCCCAGAATCGAAGCATCAGCCACCGGTTCGCCGTTGCGCGTCACGACCCCGTTTACCTGAGTCACTCCATGCTCGACTTGCAGCCGCACGGCCTCAGTCTTGCCCACGGCAGGCGTCACGATCTCTCGCTCAAGCAAGACCATATGGAGAGCGTCTTTGACCCGAATCGTGACGGTCGCATTGGGATGAAGCGAAGCCAGGACCACGCGCCCATCAGCTTCGATCGGAAACCAATTGCAGCGCTCACCATGCCGCGTGCTTGAGCCAATGGGCGATGTGTTCCCGGCGATGCGAAGCAAGGGTTCAGGAATCTCCGAACTAGCGCCCCCGGTGAATATCGGCTCACCAGAAACAACCTCCAACTGCATCAGGCCTAGATCCAAACCAAAAGCTTGCACCTGGATCTGCAGACAATTCTGTGGGCGAAGTTCGAAACACAAGGGATCGTCCTCTGTGCCGACCCCAGATTTGGATCGCACAACTTCAACGACACACCCTGCAGCGCCCATCATGAATTCTCGCTGATTGAGTTCAGCCACCGGCACAAGGACATGACCTTGATTGTTCGTGCTGACGACAGCTCTCCCCGCCCCAGTGACACCCACACCTTCAATGGGCTGACCGTCCGAGTCTTCGACCTTCACCCAAAGAGACTCTGCACGCTCAAGCACCACGTCCCCCACGTCACCGTCCAACGGCCACGAACTGCCCTGGATCGTCCGATGTGACGCGGCGCGAGCCTGTGGATGGGAGAAGCTGTAGTTCGCGGATTCTGGGACCGGGATCTTCGCGGCCGACCATTCTTCTCTGCCTGCACGGTTTCGAGGCAGCAGCATGGCCTCGAACCGACCGTCCGCGTCGGCCCTGCAATCGAACCCTGTCCCACAGCCGTCAAAGCATCCGCTGACCATGCCGTTCGCGAAAGGAACGGGCTCACCTGTCGACCAAACGACGCGTCCCTGGATGGACGGAAGCGCGGTAAAAGTCAACTCCAGCGTCGCAATCGGGCGAGGCAACGCAACCCTGGTAAATGCGGTGACGGAGAGCTTTGGCTCAACATGCAGCAGGGAGTAGGGGGCGAGCTTTCGAACCCTCAGCTCCCCGGCCCAAGACTCTGGTAAGTCGTGGAACTTGAACTCGCCGTTTGACCCGGTCCGGGTGGTGAGTCGCGACGCGACTCGATGGCAGCGAAGGAATCTTGCCTCCAAGACCGACGGTAGTTCCTTGGGCACGCAGGCCTCGATGCCCAACCACATCACACAGTCAGTCAGGGGTTGACCGTCTTGTAATCGAGCGTGGCCAAAGATGTCGCGACCCGCGGAAAACTCGACCTCGTGCTCGCCGGACGCGCGACGAAGCTGCGTCAAGACCGGTGGTCGGTTGGTCGGAAAAACGGCAAGCAGCGCACCACGGGCGATCCCGTCGAACCGCACAACGCCCCTCACGTCCGAGACACCTTCCTGAAGCGCGTCACCTTCTACAACGAACACGTCGACCGCGGGCACGGGCACGCCGGTCGAGTCGGTGACGCACACAGTGAGATCTGGCACTTCCGCAGCAAGAACTTCGACTCGCGACGCGGACTCCGAAACTTCAACAGGCGCCGCCGACTTCGCGCGGTCTGGTTCGTTCTGCACCACCTGCGCAGGACTCGGCTGGGAGGATTCGTCAACCGTTGCGGGCTGCAGCAGCGACACGACGCCATAGATTCCGATCGCGGAGAGGAGCAAGACGCCCACAAGAGTCATCGTCTTCTTTGTCATGATTGCGGTCCCACCCAGTGTTGAAGCAGCAAGAGTTTTCACCCCGTGTGGCAAGCCGACGCATAGCAACGCTCGTTGCCGCCACGAACCACCCCAACGATCCACGAGCTTCGCGCGCAGCATCGCCTTGGCCCGTTGCACTCGTTTGCGAACGGTGGCTGGCGACACCTGGTGAAGCGTCGCGATCGCGGCGGCATCGCGGCCTTCAACGAATCGTTCGACGAGGGTTGTGCGGTACGGCTCCGGGAGTTCGAGCACTGCATGCGCGACATCGCGCTGAAGTTCGAGTCGCTGCAGCGTCACGGGCGGAGAATCCGCGGTTGGTGCTGCGTCGATGCCTGCCCGTCGGTTCGCTTCGCGCCGGGTTCCGCGCAAGAGGTTGCGTGCGCGGTTCTTGGTGACTGTTGCCAACCAAGCGGGTAGCCGGCTAGAGCCAGGACGCTTCGTCCACGCGGACAGCGCGACGTCCTGCACCAAGTCGTCCGCGTCTTGGCCCACCAACGTTCGCGCGAGTGCTCGAACCCAACCGAGTTCGGCAAGCAGCGCGGTCGCAGGGTCATCACCGCTTTCGCAATCCGGGAGTTTGGTCACCACGGGGTAGAAAACACCGTGACGACGGGGTTGTGACCGCAATTCTGCGCTACTTTCCGACCCCGTGGGCAAGACATCAGACATCACCGTGGATGGCTACATCAAGCGCGCCGGTCGATGGTCGGAAGCGCTAGCAACGCTGC
>CBESZZ010000452.1:0-4000 GCA_965534055.1 uncultured bacterium
AGGCGTCGGCCATGGCTTGAACCGAATAGCGCTCGCGTGCCAAAGCGCGACCCGCTCGGGCCAAGCGATCGCGAACGCTTTGATCCTGTAGACACAGCACAATGTTGCTGGCGAACCCCTGAGAGTCGTCAGCAACCAATGCGTGCTCACCCGGAGTCGCGGTGAATCCTTCCATCGCAACCGTCGTGGCCACCACCGCGCGCCCCACGGCCCAAGACTCAAGCACTTTGCCGCGCAGCCCACCACCAAGCCGCACCGGCACGGCCAGCGCCGAACACTCACTCATGAAGCCCGTAAGATCGTCGACGAACCCGCGCACCGAAACTCCATCTTCTGCGGCGAGCGCCTCGATCTCCGGTGGCGCAGCGCGGCCGACGAGGTGCAGTTCAGCGTTCGGAACTTCGCGTTTCACCAGCGGCCAAACCTCGCGCGCGAGCCACAGCGCTGCGTCGACGTTCGGCGCGTGATTGAAATAGCCAACGAATCCGATTTGCATCGCGGCGTCCGCGGCCATCGCTGGCTCGTCTTCGGCGACCAGCACACCACTGGGGATCGCTACAACATCCGTGCGGCCACCGTCCAAGCGCTTCAGCACCTCCGCATCGGTATCGGATAACGCCACAACCTTGTCGTAGCGTCGCAGCGACCTGGCTTCGAACCGCGCGGCCTGCGCCAACCGGAACCAGTTGCCAAAGCCTCCACGTCGCCCGACGGCATCACGGCCTGGGCCGGTGGCGGTGCGCGCCGCGAACACCGCAAGACTCTCGTGCACGGTGTGCACAGCCGGCGTGTCGGCATACTTCGCCAGTAGTGGAGCGATCAGCGAATCCATCTCGACGTATTCGACCTGCAGGACATCGTGGTCGACAGACTCCAAGGCACGCTCCAACGATTCGCGCATGCGGGTCGTTGAGTAGTCGCGCCGCAACCGGAAAGGCACGTGGTGCGTCGCGAGCAGCGGCCAACGGTTGGTGTCGCGGTTGACGGTCAGCACCCGGACACCGACGTCGTGCAGCGCCAGGATCGCGGACTCGTCGACTTCGGGTTCGACGTAGCCAAACAGGGTGACCTCATGGCCACGGCTTGCCAGCTCTTCGAGCAACCGAAACAGAATCCACGAACCGTCCGCCTTCAGCCGCGGCAAGCGCGAAGATGCGACTAGAACACGCACGGTCCTTGGGTCGCGTGAGCTCTCGACCGCCGCGCTGGTTTGCCGAGCCGCGCGAATGGAGTTGGCCACACGGCAAACTTCGGGATCGCTCCGCTGGATGCGCGGAAGATCGGCCATGCGCTTGCCCCAGGCTTGCGGGATTCGAGGCACACACCGCAGGAACGCTTTGAGTTCGAACCACGCCCCACCGCCAAGAGACCCGGGCCGCGACGCAGCACGCGCCAATCCCTGCAACGGAAACAGCAGACCGTGCCGTGCGAGCCACGGCAGGTGCGTCAGATGCCGAAACGTGAAGAGGTGCTGGTTGCGCCGAATGATGCCGTCGATCGCGTTGTCGCCGAACGCCTTGCGGCTGGTGCCACGGTGCGCATGCAACACCTGCGCGTCCGCTGCAAACCACGCGTTGAACCCACGCTTCCATGCGCCATAGCTCAGCCCCGCGTCTTCCATGTAGAACGGGTCATAGAGGGTGTCGAATCCGCCGAGACTCGTGAACGCGTCACGATCGATCAGTGCGGATCCACCGCCAGCCCAGAACGTCGGGACCGGTGCGTCGGCGTCGAGCGGAGCTGCTTCGTCGGCGATTGGCTCGACGTGCCAAAGCTTCAGGCCGCCGGCACGGAACGCACCGCGGGTTTTGCCGGTTTCTTCGCGCCGCGCCTTGCGGTCGTGGAAGAAGATCTGCGCCGACACGGCGAATGCGCTGGGGTCCAACATGCCCCGGAGCAGCGGGGCGAGGAAGCCCGGCTGAATCTCCATGTCGTTGTTGAGGAACAGCAGCAAGTCTTTGCTGGCCGCCGCGACGCCCGCCTGATTGCCGCGCACGAAGTAGCGGTTCTCGGGCAAGGGCACGATGCGGACTCGGGGCCAGTGAGTCTCCAGCCACTCCACGCTGCCATCTTCGCTGCCATTGTCGACGATGACCACTTCGAACAACGAGTCTGCCTCCACGCCGAGCGTGGCTGCGTGGGCATCGATCTCGGCGAAGAGCGTCGGCAGCAGCGGCTCGAGAAAGTGCTTTCCGTTCCACGACACCGTGATGATCGAGACACCACGTCCCGGGGGCTGCGTCGTGTTTGCCGACTGCCCCTGAGTCTCAGGCAAGAGCCCGGTCACGCGATCCTTGGTTCGCTCACGCCACGACGACAGCGCGTCGCGGTGCTTGCGACGGGCGTTCGCAACAAACGGAGTGGCGATTAGGTCCGCAGCGACGAACGCCGCGAACACAACCCAGCCAATTCCGGCGAAGACAACGACCAACAGCGGGCAGAGCAACATCCCGGCGAGAGCGCCGAGGCTTCGCGCCGCTCTGCTGGCGTTTGGCACTTCCTAGTTGTTGTTGGTCGAATCGATCGGAATCGCCGGACCAGCCACAGAGAACGGCAGGAGGCGGCGGATGTAGAGATCCACCCAGTTGCCAAGTTCACCGATCGCTGACGTCTGTGCGTGCACCACGTCCCCAGGCAGCAATAGGAAGTCCGGTGAATCCCCGTAGAGAATCTCCGAGACGTTCACGCGGAAGCGCCGGACGCCGCCGTCCGGCGCAATGCGCAGGACGTAGATGTCGCTCTCCTTCACGGTGATGTCCAAGCCACCACGCACGGTGATGGCTTGCATCAACGTCATGCCCGGCGTGTAGGTCACAGGGCCGTCGAGAATCACTTCACCGTGGACGTAAACCGACTGCACGGCAGCTTCGACCAAACGCACCGTGACCTCAGGGTTGGTGAGGTCTTCGCCGTAGATCGTGAGCAAAGACTGACGCACTTCGCGCAGTGTCTTGCCGGACACAGTGAGCGGACTCTCGAAGCCAGGCAGCGTGACCGTTCCGGTTGGCGTGACGGTTACTTCCATGCCGGCAGCAAGGCCTTCGATCGACGGGCGAATCACCTCGGGCAGCTCGACTTCGAGCTTGTCGCCGGGCCGCAGGCGGTAGTCGCGCTGCATGTAGGCGGCCCACTCGCGCGCGACGGCACCCGCATCAAACGGCGGTGCGGCACATGCGGTGAAACCGAAACCAAGCCCCAGCAGCAACAGCATCGCGCAGATTCGAGCGAGGCGGGGGGTGGTGGCTGAAGAAGTCGAGGTCATGATCGCGGACGGTAGCCGTGCATCGCGGGCGGGCCAACGATCGATTCCGCTGGCCAACCCCTCGCCGGTTCCTGCAGATCGGGGCTCGCGCTGCATTCGCACCGACAATCCGGACGATACAGAAGCAACACCCCTCTTCTCGACCGAACCCAAGCCCGAAGCCGTGATCCTCGCCGACCTACTCTTGCTCCTGCAAGATCCGCCGCCACCGCCAGAAATTGGCGGAATCGAGGGGGACGTCACGCGACTGCATCCGCTCGGTGCGGCGGCGCTTGGCATCCTTGCAGCAGCGGCGATCTTGCTGCCGCGGAAGCTGGCAGCGCTGCCGTTGGTCGCGCTGGTTTGCTTTATTCCGGCAAGCCAGCGGGTGGTCGTTGCCACAATTGACTTCACGTTCATTCGGCTGCTCATCATGGTGCTGTGGGGGCGGCTCATCCTGCGACGCGAAACCGTGCCGCTGCAGATGAATGCGCTCGATTGGTTGATGATCTTCTGGGCGCTGATCGGCTCGATCGTCAACACGATCCAACTCGCCACTGTCAACGCGCTCGTCTACAACCTGGGGATCGGCTTTGACGCGCTCGCGCTCTACTTCTTTTTCCGAATGCACATTCGGTCACGGGCGGACGTCGAACGCATTGCGTTGCAATTTGCAATGATCGCTTTGCCGGTGATGTTGTGTTTCGCCCAGGAGAACCGCACCGGCTACAACGTCTTCTCGATCTTCGGCGGTGTACG
>CBESZZ010000453.1:0-3992 GCA_965534055.1 uncultured bacterium
GGGTGGGGCTACTTCTCCACGGAGATGAAGTCTGAAGACAGCTACGCGCGTTCCTCCGTGACCGTGTGGATGGTCATGGCTGCGGAGTCCGCCAAGCTGTCTGGGATTGAAGTCCCCAAGCGGATTCTGCCTGGCGCCAAGGAGATGCTCCTCGCTGCGTTTGACCGCAGCCGCGGATCGTTCCGCTACAACCACCGCCCGGGTCGCTTGAGTTCGCTTTGGCCGACCCTGCCCGCTTCGACGCCTGCCTCCGCGTTCGCGCTGATGCTGCTCGGCCGCGAAGCCGAGGACGAAGAGGTGCGCGCAGCGCTGGACTACACCATCGATCGCAAGCCAGATCGCTACGCGCGTGCGAGTCAGGATGAGTTCGTGCTGCAGGCCAAGGGCCACGTTTACTTTTGGTATTACGGCTCGCTTCTGACGTTCCTGTCTGGCGGCGACGCCTGGGAGACGTGGAACGAGTCGCTGCGCACCGTGCTGCCCGCGGGCCAACGGGACGACGGGGCGTTTCCGCCAATCGACGATTACGCCGGTTATGCAGGCGACGACAACGACCACGCCGCCTATACCACGGCCATGTGTGTGCTCAGCCTTGAGGTCTACTACCGCTACTTCACTCCGCTCCTGTTGGGTCGCTGATGGTGGATGACGCAATCGAGACGGCAGCCAACGTGTCGCCGACCGGCGACGCGCCGACAAATGAGGATCCCACGCCAGCACGGCGAGGGTTCAGCGGGAAGCGGTTCTTCGTGCTGTTTCTCATCCTGCTGGCCGTGGCACTCGTGGTCGGGTTCTTCCTGCCTTCGTCTTGGCAGGTCACCCGCGTTGCGAAGTTCGACGCGCCGGCCAGCAACGTGCGTGCAGCGGTGATGCAGCTTGAGCGTTGGGAGGCCTGGTTCGGTAGCAGTCCAGGAGCCAAGGGCGAACCGCCGGTTTCGCCGCAGGGTGACTTTGCGCCGCATCCAGAACTCACGGATGCGCTGGTCTGGACGAATGGCGGCGATGACTCGGCGCTGCGAGTGCGTTTGACCGAGCGATCGGAGAACTCGGTGAACTACGAGATCGTGCGGAACGACAATAGTGATTTGGTTTCGACCGGCATGATGCTGATGACCTCGCGCGAAGATGGCGGCACGGATTTTACGTGGACCGACCGCGGTTCGGTTGGATTCAACCCCATGCAACGATGGGTGGTTGGGCTCGGTTTGGTTGAAAGCCGCCTGCGCAAGATGCTCGACGCGTCGATGGCGCAGCTCGACATCGTGGCCACCAAGCCGCAGTAGACGGCGACCCGTTCGAGAGAACTCAGAGCCTTGAGCCCCGAAGCCCGAGCGACGTTGCGAACCTGGTAAGGTCCGCAGTCATGCGGTTGCGACTTCCCTTGTGTCTCCTGCCATGCGCCTCCCGACTTCAGAACGGAACGAGGCTCTGTGGCTTCCTGGTGTGGACCGCGGGCCTCTCGGTGGCGCAAGAAGCGCCGCAGAAACCAACTTCAGAGGCGGAGACACAACCCGCGGCTAGCAAGCCGCACGCGCCGAGTTCACCGAGCGCATCGACCGCGCAGGATCCAATCACCGAGCCCTCGTTGAACCACCTCGCAAAGGAAACGTCGCCGTATCTGCTCCAGCACGCGCGCAACCCAGTGGATTGGTATCCGTGGGGCGACGAAGCGCTGCAGCGCGCGAAGGCTGAGGACAAGCCAATCTTCGTGTCGATCGGCTACTCCGCATGTCACTGGTGCCACGTGATGGAGCACGAGAGCTTCGAGAACAAGGAGATCGCGGCCTACCTCAACGAGCACTTCATCAACATCAAGGTCGATCGCGAAGAGCGTCCGGACCTCGACGAGATCTACATGACTGCGGTCGTGGCCATGACGGGTCAAGGCGGATGGCCCATGACCGTGTTCATGAATCCGGACCTCAAGCCGTTCTTTGGCGGCACGTACTTCCCGCCTGAGGACAAGTTTGGTCGGCCGGGCTTCAAGCGCGTGGCGGAGGCCATGGTCCGATCGTGGAATGAGGACCGTGAGAAACTCGAAAGCGGCGCGGATGCGTTGACGAAACATCTAGAGGAAACGCTCGCGCCGGTGAGCCCACCCGGAGATCCGGAGTGGTCAATGGCCGACAAGTTCGCGGCCGACAGTGCGGGCCGATTCGACGCAGAGCAGGGCGGCTTCGGTCAGGCTCCACACTTTGCCCCGAAGTTCCCGCACGTCGCGGAGCTTCGTGTGTTGCTTCGGCATCACGCGCGCACTGGCAACGCGCAGAGCCTCGCCATCGTCGTCAAGACGCTCGATGCGATGGCCAACGGCGGGATTCACGACCAGATTGGCGGGGGCTTCCATCGGTATTCCACGGACCGCGCTTGGTTGGTGCCGCACTTCGAGAAGATGCTCTACGACAACGCGCAACTGGTGGAGGTCTACACCGAGGCCTACTTAGTGACCGGCGAAGCGAGGTTCGCCGTGACTGTTCGACGCACGTTGGACTACTTGCTGCGCGAGATGCGCGATCCTGTTGGTGGAATTTGGTCGACGACCGATGCGGACAGCGAGGGTGTGGAAGGCAAGTTCTTCGTCTGGACCGAAGCCGAGATCGACGCGCTGTTGGGCGAGGACGAAGCCGCTGTCTTGAAGCGCCACTACGGGGTGAAGACTGAGGGCAACTGGGAAGGCCACACGATCTTCGAGGTGGTTGAGCCATTGGTGGACGTCGCTAAAGCTCTCGACCTCGAGCTAGACGAAGCGCAGGCGAGGCTCTCGCGCGGCAACGCCATCTTGTATGCGGCTCGCGCTAAGCGCGTGCCACCGGGCCTGGACGACAAGGTGTTGGCGGCCTGGAACGGCATGGCGCTCTCCGCGTTTGCGCGCTCTTACCAAGTGTTTGGCGACCCGAGGGATCTCGAGGCTGCGCGTGGTATCGCGGCGTTCTTGGACCGCGAGATGATGCACGCTGGACGACTGCTGCGCACGTGGCGACACGGGGAGAGCAAGTTGGCAGGCTACTTGGAGGACTATGGGTACGTGGTCTGCGGCCTGCTGGACCTGTACGAAGCGGACTTTGATCCGGCGCACCTGGAGCGTGCATGCGAACTCCTCGAGGTCGTCAAGACGCACTTTCATGACGAGGAACAGGGCAGCTTCTTCTTCACATCGGATGACCACGAAGAGTTGCTTACGCGCGTGAAGACTGCGCACGAATCCAGTCAGCCATCTGGAATCGCGATGGTTACGCAGGCATACCTGCGTGCCGGCACCATGTGCGGTCGTGAGGACTTCGTGGACTTGGGCGTCGAAGCGCTTCGGGCGCATCACGGCATGCTGTCCACGAGGCCGAGTGCAGCATCTGGGCTCGTGATCGCCGCGCAGTGGTGGCTGGCCAGTCCGCGGGAGTATGTGATCGCGGCTGACCCCGAGTCCCAGTCGCCCGCCAGCGACTCGGTCGCGTCGTTTCTGCTACCAATCCGGAAGATGTTTCCGCCGCATCGCGTGGTGCTGGTGCGCACCCTCGCAACCGCTGAACCGTTGGACGCGCTGTCTGCGGTTGCGCAGGGCAAGTCTGCTGTGGAGGGTGTGACGGCACTCTACGTCTGTCAGCGCGGCGTGTGTCAACAGCCGGTGACCGATCCCGCGGAACTCTCGAAGTAGGTCTTAGGCCCGGCGAGCGCTGGACAGCTCGGGTTGGGCGGTCTCTCCGAACCGGTGTGCGCTCTCCGCGACCCGGTGTGGCGCGGCGCGCGTGGACCAATCTGCGTAGGTATCGACAAATCGACGGGCAGCGTCCCGGGCGGACGTGTCGAGGGTGCCGGCTGCCAAGGGCTGGCCGAGTGTGGCGAACTGCGGGAGAGCGAGCAGGAATGCCGGGAAGTCCGGTGCGGGAGCCGGTGGTTCGGTGAGCGCGGCCAGCAGCCGTGGCCGCCAGGTGCGCTGCAGATCGGCGTAGCCCACGGCCATGGCTTGGCGAACGGCTGTCGGCAGACCCCAGGGATCT
>CBESZZ010000454.1:0-3986 GCA_965534055.1 uncultured bacterium
GGCGAGAACGTTCTCGGTGACGAAGCTCACGAAGCGCTCAAGCTGCTCGAGGAAGAAGGATCAACCGCGGTGTTCCCGGTCATGACCGAAGAACTTCGCGATGACCTGCGCCACGTGGCGAAGCTCTTGGGTCGCAACCAAACCGATTCCAAGGTGCAGAACCGTCAAGCAGAGATTGAAGATCTGCTGCGCACCTTGATCAACGCGCTCCGTCGCTCGATCGAAGAGAATCAATCCGACGCCCCCCCTTGAGGCGGCAATGGCGGGAAGAACCCGCTTGTTCCGCGGTCTGCGGAACTCAAGCTGATCAAGCTGATGCAAGAACGCGTCTACAAGCGCACGAAGAGCTTCGACGTCGAGGTGCCGCTCGCGGTGCGCGATACCGCCGAAGCGACGGACGAAGCCTCGGAGATCGCACGAAAAGAGGACAAGGTGCACGAACTCACGCGCCGCCTCGCCGACAAGATCAACAAGGTCAACCAAGAGGGTCAGTAGCACGATGATACGCACCCGCGCAGCGCAGCTCGTCCCCGGCCTGGTCATCGCATTGGCGGCTCCCGTCTTGCTGCAGGGCGCCCTTCAGGGCTGCCTCGCGGCGGGCGTGTCCGCACAGGGCGAAGAGGGCGGCATTCCCGACGAGGCTCCTTTCCGTCCCTTCGATCCCGAAGCGTTTGTGCAGTGGGCCAAGGATCGGGGTGCCTCAGACGCCGCCCTGCAGTCCTACCGGGACGACGCCGCGGAAATCGGCGCAGCGCGGGCGGGCGATGAACTGGTGCAGGCCATCCTTCCGGACTTCGCTTCGGCGGTCACCAAGGCGCAAGCCGGGGATCCCGCGGCAGCCGTGGCCCTCGCGGCGTTGCTCGCGGGTGCGGCGAAGGATGACCAAGTGCTGCGCGGACATGCGCGCTACCACCTCGGCCGTCTACTGTTCGACGGCGACGATCCCGAGGGTGCGATCGAAGTGTTCCAAGAGTTTCTCGCCGACGACCATGGCGCCACGCCCCTGGATTCGGAGATTGTCTACTGGTTCGCGCAGGCTCTTGCCGAGATTCCTGAGCCCGGTCAAGCCGCGGTGATGTTCAAGGCATACCTGCAGTGGTATCCGGACGCGCCTGAGCGCTTCCGAGCGACTGCTGACCAACGCTTGCAGGAGTTCATGTCTCAGGCGGACAGTCCGTTGCACGGGATGGCCGACGAGATGAAGCGGCTCACCCGCGACTTCCGCAACAAGAAGATGGGCAAGCTGCAGCAGGACATCCAGCTGGAGATCATCGAGCAGCTCGACAAGATTATTCGCGAGATGGAGAAGCAGTCCAGCGGTGGCGGGCCACCCTCGGGCAACGGCATTCCCAACGGGCCCGCCGGCCAAAGTGCGCTACCCGAAGGGGAGTCGCGTGTCGGCTCTCTGAACCGCGTGACCAAGGTCGCGGATCGCTGGGGGCGGATGAAGGATGCTGACCGCGAGAAGATCGAAGCGGAGATGAACGACAAACTTCCGCCGCAGTACAAGCGTCTGCTTGAGCAGTACTACAAGTCTCTCGGCAAGAGCGGCGGCCAATGACCGCGAGTTCAGCCGACCGGCGGGGATTCGCTGTCGCTGCGTTGCTCGCTCTTGTGCCCGTTCTTGCGATCAGCGGGCTGTCCGCAGTCTCGCCGGTGGGCATTCTCGACAACGCCGAATCCATTGCGCGCAACCAGGGTGTAGAGCCGCGCTTTGTGCTCCGCACCATTGACGGACGGGTGCTGCGGGGAGTGATCGCTGCCGAGACCCGTGATGACGTGTTCGGGCTTACCGTTGCTGTAGACGAGCAGCCTGCGGTTTGGCTCGCGCTGGACGAAGTGCTGGAGATCGAGCGCGAGACGCAAGATGCGCCGGTCTTGCCGCCTGCTTTGGCCGAGATTCGATTGCGCAGTGGCGGGTTGCTTCGCGGCAAGAGCGTGGAGGGCAGTGCGGACGAGACTCTGCGCGTGGCGCTCGTTGGCGCCAACGATGTCTCGATCGACGTCGCGCTGCACCATATCGAAGCGATGCGGCTGCTGCGCGAGGCGCAGCCTGGCCCAGCGACGTTCCTCACCGACCTGGCTGAGCCACCGGGCGCGTCGGATTACCTCTATGTCGAGGACAATGGCGTCGCGCGTCGCTTCTCCGTGACGGTGCGCAAAATTCAGGACGCCGATCTGGCGTTCGACTTCAGCGTCGCGGCGCGCACTGTACCGCTGAATCGCGTCCTTGGCGTCGTGTTCGGTACGGCCACAGGACTCGCGCCGGACCCCCAGCCAGGGGTGCATGTTGCGGTCACCACGACTGGTGGAAGTCGGATGACCGGTCGGCTCACCGAGTTCACGAACACACTGGCGTTGCTCCTCGACGAAGGCACAGCGGTGCGGTTGCCGGTTGCTCAAGTCCAGACTTTGACGGTCGCCTCCGACCGTCTCGCCATGCTCTCGACGATGAATCCGAGCGAGGTGACGCAAACCGCGGCACTGGACCGCGTTTGGCCGTGGCTTCGCGATCGATCTTTCGATCCAGACGGCATCATCCAATTGGGTGGTGAACGCCATGCACGAGGCCTGGTCATGGTTCCGCGTACGCGCCTGACCTTCACGCTGGACAAGCCGTTCGATCGGTTCGAAACGACCGTCGGTATCGAAGACGATGCTGGCCGTGCAGCCCACGCCATCTGCCGCGTGCTGGTGGACGACAAGGTGGTTTGGGAGCGGACGTTTGCCCGCGAAACGCCGCCGGAAACCCTGTCTTTGTCCATCGCAGGTGCAAAGAGCATCGCGTTGGAAACCGACTTTGGTGCACGGTTCGACCTGTGCGACTACTGCGTTTTTGGTTCACCTCGACTGCTTCGTTGATGCCGCAAGGATTCACGACGTTCCCGTTCGCGATTGCCGTCGCCACCGCTTTCTCCCTTGCCGCGCTGCCCGGGCAAGATCAACCTGCTCCCGACTCCATGTCGGCAAGCGAAGTTGCTGAAACACTCGCGGCGGTTCGCGCCCGCGAGGCCGAGCGCGCCTCGGTGATCGCCCGCGTTGCACCCTCGGTGTGCAGCGTGATGCGGATGGACTCTCCCGGCGGCGGTTCGGGCGTGGTGTTTGATCCCACCGGATTCATCCTGACGAACTATCACGTCGTGGGCGAACCGGAGAAGGACGGGAGCTACAACCGGATGAAGATCGGGTTGCCGGACGGTTGCCTCTACGAAGCTGACGTCTTGGGCATCGACCCGGGAAGCGATCTTGCGGTGCTGTTGCTTGAACCGCGGGCCGGAGGCGAACCCTGGCCGTGCAGTGACCTTGGGGTTTCCGGAGACGTCCTGGTGGGCGAGAAGGTGTTTGCCATGGGCAACCCATTCCTGCTCGCCACGGATTTCACTCCTACGGTCACCTTCGGCGTCGTGTCCGGCACGCATCGCTACCAAAGTGGTGCTGCAAATCGCATGTTGGTCTATCCGGACTGCATCCAAACCGATGCGCCGGTCAACCCCGGTAACTCTGGTGGACCGCTCTTCACCGAAGAGGGCAAGGTCATCGGCATCAACGGTCGCATCTCCATCAACATGGAGCGTGGCCGAGTGAACGTCGGGGTCGGCTTCGCGATCGCGGTCGATCAGGCGAAGAACTTCCTGCCGGACCTGATGGCTGGCCGTCACGCCGAACACGGCACGATGGATCTCAACGCTTGGTTCATGACGTCCCGTGAAGGCAGCAAGAAGCGCGGTGTATTTGTGCAGTCGCTGTTTCGTGACTCGGTTGCGGCGGATCACGGAGTGTCCTTGGGCGACGAGATCCTCTCGTTCAACGGCGTTCCGGTCCGCAGCGCGAACCAGCTAGCCACCATGGTTGGCGTGCTCCCAGAGAGGAGCTGGGTCGTTTTGGTGACGCGGCCAACTCTCGCAGATGGAGGTTTTGGCGACGAGGTCGAGACCGTGATGCAGCTGTCCCGATTGGATACTGGGTCGAGCAAGGAGCTCGAAGCG
>CBESZZ010000455.1:0-3980 GCA_965534055.1 uncultured bacterium
CGGGGAGTCAAAGGAAGCCTCTTCCGACATCCTGGCCGATCATGATTCTTGGCCGGTCGCCGATGGGTCGGTCGTGGCGGAGTTGGTTCGCGGGTTCTGTCAGCCGCCGCTGAACAAGAACGAAGACGTGGCGATGATCGGAAAGGCGTGGCTGACGTTGCTAGCTCGGACGGAGCAGCACGATTGGCTGCGGCGGACTCTGGATCTCGCGAAGGCGGAGATCGAACCACCCGTCGCGACGTTGCAGGTCGAGTGGCTGTTTATCGAGGAAGCGACGTTCAAGGCTCGCGTCGTGCCTAGCCTCGACATCCCCGCAATTGCTCATGCGGAACCCGGGCCGTTGGCAGTCGAACCGTTGGTACTGGAGAACGGCGCCGAGACTCTGCGGTTCTTAGAATCCTTGCGAGGGCTCGCGCACACGCGGTCTGATCAGACGAGTCTCACGTTGGTGCCGTTGGCGCCCGTCGAGATCTCGGAGCAGAACCAGACCGCGTACGTCCGGGATTTCGAAGTCGAACGCTCGGAGGATGCCCTTGTGGCCAATCCGGTCATCGACGTCGTGCGCGATGGCACGTGGCTAACGGCGGCGGTTCTGCCCTTTTCGGATGGCCGCCTTGGCGTCTCGCTCATGGCAACGGTCGCTGACCTTCAACGACCGATTCCCGAGTTTACGACGAGCCTCGGCGTGGCTGCCGCGACGCTCACAATTCAACTTCCGTCCGTGACGATGGTGAATTCGAAGGCGCTGTTTGAAGTCGCGATGGACGACACGGTCCTGCTGATATTGTCGCCGCGTCCGGGCCGGCGTGCGATTGCCCTCGTGACTGTGAGCGGCGGATAACCGAGCCTGGAGCACGGCCCCTGGTTCGAGAGCCCAGGTGACCGACCCCAGAGCCCACATCGGGAGAAGGATGTCTGATTGTCGGTTGTGTCGCCCTTGCTTGATCGGCGCACGCGGATCCGTCCCATGAATTTCCGTGGAAACTCAAAGTGGGAGTGCGGGACGGAAGTGCTGGTGATGCCGGAGTGTTGCGCGGGCAATCGGTGAATTCCGCCGGTCGGGCGTGCGCCCCGTACTCGAGAAACCGCTTAACATGAGGGGCTAGCTCCTCGGATCGAACGGACCCGGCACGCCCTTTCTCACTCCTCAAACATCCATGTTTCGACCTTCCCCACTTTGGGCGCTGACCCTCACGGGTCTTGCTCTCTGCACGCTTCCTCTACGCGGCCAACACCGCCCGACTTTGACGGTCGGCCCTGAGTCTGCGTCATCCGTTCATCCGTATTCGGGCAACGACGCGGCGTCTCTCGTCTGGTCTCACACCTTCCACAAGAAGGGAGCCACGCAGTCGGTTCTCACCCTGCGCATGGACCTGGGCCTGGGCGACTACCTGGTTTTGCGTGACAGCTCCGGCGTCGAGCAGTTCCGGTACACGGGGCGCGGACCCATTGCGCCTGCAGCAGTTGGCCAGCTGCCGCTTCCCGACCTCGTAATGGGACCGCTGCCGAGCCAAACGCGGTTCGTTAGTGGCGCCGTTCTGGGCGACACCTCGGTTGTTGAGCTTTATGGCCGCGCCGGTGGATACGGCGTGGACGTGTTGCAAGTGGCATGGGGTGATCAACCGATCATCCAGTCTTTGAACACGACCGTCTGTGCCATCAACGAAGTCGTGCCGAGCGGGTTCGAAGGCGTCGAAGGAGGCTTTTCCAGCGCGTTCCCGTTTGGTCAGGCCGGCCCGATGCGCGCGATGTATGCGTACGGGGGATCCGAACTAGGTATCGATAGGGCCGTTCGCTTTTGCGGTATCCGTCTGCGGCCGAACGGCGGGGGTGCCGCTTCATTGCCTGGTTCGCACACGTTCCAGCTGCGAGTTTCAACCAGCCGCAATCCGGCAACGAATCTCGATCGCAGGTTCGACAACAACCACGGTGGTGACATCGCCTTCGTGTTCAATGGCACCGTCAATGTGCCGGCCGCCCCCTTAGGTGGCAGCCCCAACGACTTCATTCTGGAGATTCCGTTCACAGGGCCGTTCGAATGGGATCCGTCCTGCGGGCCATTGCTGTTGGACTTTCTTTATAGCGGTGGTGTCGCGACCGTCCCGAGTTACGACGGTGTCTTATCGGGTGCTGACGTCGGTCGCATCGTGCATCTCACGGACAGCAATGCGACGACCGCGGACTTTCCCTCCACTGGAACGCAGCGCTTCGGCTTCGTCGTGGATCTGTGTCTTGATGCGGACACCGTGCCTGATTCACTAGCGAACACGGCCGGTAATTCTACGAGTTCGTATCCCTGGGACCGTCCCGCGGGATCCTCGATGCGGCTGCAGCAAATCTACGATCCGGGTGTGTTGGGGATCAACGGCCGGCATCGGATCACTCATCTTGCCTACCGGACGGCGAACGGTGCAGCGTTCGCTGCCGACACGTTCGACATGCGCATCATGATGTCGACCGCAGCGACCACGTCGACCACTCTGAGCGCCACGTTCGCCGCCAACCACGGCAGCGACCTTGCCACGGTGTTCAGCGGCGTGCACTCTGCGGAGTCGATGCCAGCCGTTGCTCCCGGCGGAGCCTATTCACTCGTGATCCCGCTTGATGAGCCGTTCGAATACAACCCAAACAACGGTTCACTGCTCGTCGAGGTTCGGCTTCGCAACAGCGGTGGGGCCATCAATCCACTGTTCGAAGGGTCCTTCAATACAGGGATCGGTGTTGGTCGGGTGTCGGACTCCACGAATGCCAACGCGACGACCGGATCGGTGCAGGACTTCGCGCTCACGATGGGGCTGCTGACCGAGAACGGGCCAACCAGTCCGGAGATCTCCGATATCGCGGATGGTTCGAGCAGCAGCAATTTCCCATGGGGAAGCACCTCGCCGATGCGAGCGCAATACCGATATGCCTCATCTGCATTTGCGTCGGGGGACTTTCAGTACATTCAACACCTCGCGTTCCGTCCAAATATGGGCGATGCGTACGGGCCAGCGACGTTCCGATGCACCATCGACATGTCCTTGGTCCCGATCGGAAGTGCGCTAACCACGAACTTTGACAACAACCATGGATCGCGACGCGCGCGCGTCTTCGATGGTTCATTCTCGGTGCCTTACTCGCCAGCGACGACTGACCTGAGCACGTTTCCAATCGTCGTGAAGCTCGACACCCCCTTCCTTCATGCTCCCGGAGTCCAAGAACTAATTGTTGATATCCGACTCTTGGGCTCGGTCGGCGACCTTGGTCCGTGTGACGGCTCGAGCAACGGAAACGAACGAATTGTCCACCGGACGGACCCCAACGCCACGGTCGGTAACTTCGGTCCGCAGGGTTTCGGGTTGACGATGCGCACGCTGGGCGATGGCTGCAATGGGCTATCCCGCAACTACGGCGTCGGGTGCGCCGCCCCGGGCGCGACGCACCCGAGGTGCGCGACGTTTGGCCGCGCGACGCTGCCCAACTCCGGGTTCGGGATTCGATTGCTCAATGGCCCGACCAACTCGTTCAGCTTCTTGGTGATCGGGTTGACGCAGGCAAACCTTCCGCTGGGTGGCTCTTTGGCTGGCTGCACAGGATTGACCGGCGGTGAAGTCGGTTCGTTGGGGGTTCCGACCAACTCCACCGGCGAGGCCTTTGTGCCTGTGTCTCTGCCGAACGATCCTTCGTTCGCGGGGTTCCAGTTCTACACGCAGTGGGCCAGCCTCGACGCGGCAGCAAACCCGCTGGGCTTGTCCTTCAGCGACGGGCAAGAGCACACCGTCTGCTATTGATCTGAACCAAACGAACCCAACGCCGCGTCCCGTCGCCTGCCGTTTGGCCGGGTGACGGGACGCGATCGTTTGCAGGCGAGGCGTTTCGCCAACCAAGAATCGAGGAGCGGCTGCCGGTAGACTCGGGAGCCTTGGCCGCCCCGCCCGCTCTGAAAACTCGACCCTTCGACCCAGCCGACCGCGAACTCCTGCGTTCGTGGTTGGTTG
>CBESZZ010000456.1:0-3976 GCA_965534055.1 uncultured bacterium
ATCTTCGCCGGAGTTACCGAGGAGGACGTCAAGGTTGCCGTCGCCGTTCAAGTCGCCGACGGCGGCGCGTTGGAAACCGGAGTTGCCATTGAGGCTGGGGAACCAAAGGTTGGTAACGAGCGAGAGCCCAATCGTCCCGTCGTTGGCGAGCGCGCCAATTCGCCCGTCGGAGTCCACGACGACTAGGTCTCGGTCTCCGTCACGATCCAGATCCCCAGCCGCAACGTCGCGGGCACCGGGGATCGCCAGAAGCGCGGTAGAGGGCAAGCGTTCGAGCTGTCCGCTGCCCAAGTTTCGGTAGATCTCCAGCTGGTCTGGACCGTAGCTGACCACTTCGGGGAACCCGTCATTGTCGAGGTCCGCCGCCGAGTGCCGGTTGAAGAACGAGGTCGGTGTCAGGGTGAGGGCCACGCTGCGGGTGAATGCGCCGTCGCCATCGTTGAGCAACAGGTTGTTCAACCCGCCTTCGAGGGACGCTTGCAGGGGGAATGCGTTGCCAAAGACCACGTCGACATCCGCATCCCCGTCCGCGTCCAATACCGCGAGCGCTAGAGAGTATCCGAACAGGTCTGGGATCCTGGTGGACCTTGTGAACGTGCCGAGGCCATCGTTGATCAAGAGCAGGTTGAGGATCGGACTGCCGAGGAAGTCTCTTTCCGGCGTCGAAACCCAAATGTCCAGGTCCCCGTCGGAATCCACATCGGCGAACTCGACGGCAGTGGGGGCTACGGGGAGCGCAGGCAATTGCGCTAGCGTCCGATCGACAAACCTCCCTGTCCCGTCGTTGATCAGCAGGCTGTCGGTTTGTATCGGACCCGCGTTGAAGCGTCCGATGTAGGCATCCAAGTCTCCATCGCCGTCGACGTCACCGAAAGCGACCGTCGAGCTTGAATTCGCCGCCGCGGGTAGGCGCCCGGTGGTTCCGTCGATGAAGTTCCCTGTGCCGTCGTTGAGCCAGAGCTGACTCGCCAGCCCGCTGAGCCACAAGTCCTCATCGCCATCTCCGTCGGCGTCAAGGAACCCGGCTGAGAACGAAGGCGCCGTTGTAGGGAATCTGGCGGGGGGCACGTCGCTGAAGTTTCCGAAGCCATCGTTGGCCCATAGGCGAGGTGTACCAGTGCTAGAGGCGATCACCAGGTCCACGTCGCCATCTCCGTCGATGTCCGCGGCGTCGCTGTCATAGGCAACTCCAAAGATGGGAGGCAAAGAGCTGCTGCGATCCTGAAAGTTGCCCGTGCCGTCATTGAGCAACAGAGCGCGAAAGACCCGTCCTCCTAAGAACACGTCTTCGTCGCCATCGCCGTCGACGTCGAGAAACATTGCGGTCCAAGTATTATTACCCACGGCCGGAATGCGGTTGGTGGTGTCCGTTTGGAAGAAGCCGTTCCCGTCGTTCAGAAGAAGGGTCACGCCAGGGGAGTTGCCTGTTTGGTACTCTCCAAGCAGCAAGTCTGTGTCGCCATCCAAGTCGACGTCGCTTGTGACGATCGCTCTGGTTCCCCAGGTGAATTCGGGAAGAGTCGAGCGAGGGTTCGTGAACAGCGGGTTCTGGGCGGTGCTGGCTTGAGAGAGCAACAGCGCAAGAGCGCTGAGAGGCAGAGTTTTCGGTCGCATGTGAAAGTTGGAACTGGCGAGCTGAACTGTCGCGTGAGAGGCGATGGGCAGGCGATACCCGCAGTCAGTAGTCCCCTAGATCGGCCCGTAACGTTTCACCCCTCGTCCGGACTTCCGCCCCAGGTCCATCCGCAAGCGGTCCACGGGCACGTTTGCCCCCTCCCAGCTCAGGGTTGGATCAGACCCCGCCTGTGCTCAAGCTACGGCGCCGACGCCCAGCATCATGGTACGAGGCTCGATCACCCTCGCGCCGAAGCCCGCTGCAGAGAAGGGGGGGGCGAGCCTTAACCCACCGACGCGGGTCGGCGCGCGCTGCCCGGGGAGGGGCGTTTGAGCGCGGGTCGCCGGCCGCCCGAAGTCGGCCGGCCGGAGGTCGATGTCTAGTTGCGGCCCGGCAGCTGCTGCTTCAGGAACTCCATGTCCTCAGCGAACTGCTCAAGCGCTTCGCGGTCGCCGCGTCCGATCTTGTCGAATGAGGCTGTGACCCGGACGCCGTCGTCCGTGAGCTCGCTCTTGGTCACCTTCGCCTTGCACTCGATGTAGCCCTTCTTAATGAGCTTGACCTGGAACTTCAGGTTGATGTCTGAGCCCTCAAAGAAGAGCTGGCCGGCGGCTTCGGGGGTGATTCCCGAGCGGGTGCCGCTCCAGAGGAATTGCGCCTTCGAGCCGTCGACATTGCTCATCCGACCGACCAGAGCCTTGCGGCCGCCGATCTGCTGGTTGCGCGTGTCATCGGGGAACGTCACGAGGATCTTCTCGCGGTCGACCGGGACGTCGCCTGCGAGTTCGCGTGCATTCAAGGACTTGGTGATGTGCTTCACCGCGTCGTCGTTGCTGTCGGTCAGCGTGACGATCTGATCGATGCCCACTTTGCCGATGATGTCGCGGACGAAGTTCGACGGCTGAGCGACCACGAGTTCGCCGCCCTCCGCCTTGACTCGCTTGTGGGCCTTGATGATGGCGCCCAGGGCGGTGGAGTTGATGAACTTCACCAGACGGAGGTCGAGCACGACGTGATCGATTCCCCGGTCGATGAGGTCCTCGACCTCTTCCTGCAGCATGGGGCAGTAGAAGGTGTCGAATTCGCCCTTCAGGGAGAGGATTGCGTAATCGTCGGCCAGGGACTTGTCGATTTTCATGGGTCGAGCTTTGGGGATTGGGGCCTCTGCTGGCCGGTCCGGGCCCGCATCATGGCGGAGGATCGAGCGGAAGAAAACAGGTTCCGGCCCCGGAACGTTGGACGACCTGCGAAGCGAGCATGCATTCCGGGCCGGCCATTGGCTACAGTCCGCGTGGCATGAAGCGACTCAGGTTTTGGCGTAGGCCCGAAACGGGCCCTACCGGTGACGAAGTAGAGGGCTCCGGCCTCCTCACGGGCAATCCGGAGGAGGACTCTCAGTCCTTGGAGATCCTGCTCGACGCAATTGCGGAGGTCACGGCGAATACGGACCTCGAACAGCTGCTCCACGACATCGTGGGCAAGGCGCTGGAGGTGACCCAAGCGGAGCGCGGGATCCTCTTCCTTGGCGACGACCCAGAGCAGCTCAGCGTCCGGGTGGTCCGCGACCGGGAGCAGAGTGTCTCCACCGAGAATGTTCAGTACAGCAGAAGCGTGGTGCGGAGCGCTCTGGAGAGCGGTCACGCCATGCGAAGCGTGGTGCAATCTGACCAGGAGGCGCTCGAGCTTGGGAAGTCGGTCTACGACCTGAAGCTGCGGGCCGTCATGTGCGCCCCGATGTTTGCCCGTGAGCGCAGCGTCGGCGCGATCTACGTCGACTCGCGAGCGATGCGTCGCGAATTCTCGTCACGTGACCTGGCGCTGTTCGGTGCGATGTCCGCGCAGCTCGCCATCGCCGTTGAAAACGCGCGGCTGCACGCAGACTCCTTGGAGAAGGTGCGGCTGCAGCAGGACGTCGACATCGCCCGCCGCATCCAGCAACACCTGTTGCCGGCCGTGCCGAAAGATGCGAAAGGGCTCGACTTCTCCTGCCGCTTCACCGCCGCGGAGCAAGCGAGTGGTGACACCTACGATTTCTTTCCGCTGTCGGGTGGTCGCATGGCGGTGCTCATCGGCGATGTGACGGGTCACGGTGTCGGCGCCGCGTTGCTGACGCACGCAGCACAGGCCGCGCTGCGAAGCTACTTGGAGCTGCTGGAAGACCCTGCGGAAGTGGTCACGCGCCTCAACAATCGGTTGGTCGACAGTGTTGAGACGGGCAACTTCATGTCGTTGCTGTTGGTTGTGCTCGATCCTGGTGCGGGCACGATGTGCTACGTGAACGCGGGCCACCCGGGCATTCGGGTGATCAATGCGGATGGCAGCCAGACCTACGAGAAAACCGGCATGGTGCTCGGCGTGGTG
>CBESZZ010000457.1:0-3975 GCA_965534055.1 uncultured bacterium
GAGGCGATGATGCCGCGCGTGAGTCCCGTGGCCAGGCAAAGGGGCCCGGCTGGTTCAACAGCGTGTCGTTCTGGATCATGTGGTGCACGTTGGGCACGGCGCTGAAGCTCTATTTCCGGGTTCGGATAGAGAACCGACCCCGCGGCAAGGGGGCGTATGTGCTGGCCCCCAACCACGTCTCCATGCTTGATCCACTCCTGCTCGGGGCGATCAGTCGGCGGCGCTTGCGGTTCTTGATGACCGCGCTGATCTATCGATCGCCGAAGATGCAGTGGTTCTATCGATGGAACCGCGCGATTCCCGTGGTGGTTCGCGGTGGGAACCGCGACGCGCTGCGCGAAGCGCGCGCTGAACTGGCGACGGATCGACCCTTGTGCATCTTCCCCGAGGGCGGAATCAGTCGTGACGGCAAATTGATGATCGGCAACCCCGGCGCGTTTTCGCTCGTGTCCGGCGCGGGTGTGCCGTTGATCCCGGTTGGGCTGTGCGGCACCGACAAAGCGCTGCCGTTCGGCAAGTCGTTTCCGCGTCCGCGCAAGATCATCGTGCGGTTCGGTGATCCCATCTCGCCCGAGGAGCTGGATCGGATGACCGAGGGCGGGGGCCGCAAGGCGAAGCTTGAGGCCGCCACGCTGCGGATGATGCGGGAGATCGCCAAGCTCACGGGCCAGGAAGCCCGTGAGGATGTGCTCGCTGTGCAGGAGCAGGATCCGCCTGCAGCCACCGACGACTGACGGTTGCGTGCTTGAGGCGGTGTTTCGCGTGGACTGATCCGCTCGGCTGAGCCCGCTGCCTGATCTGCTCGCGTCGGAGTCGGTTGGCGGGATTGGCAGTGGATGCCCCGCAACACGCGCTTCGTCGGACAGCCATGGTGCCCATTGGGGGTCGACTCGAGCGTTCGAAGTGCGACCGCGGATGGCGCGCTGTGTTGCGCCGAGTTCTTGGTCAGAACTGTGGATGCCATTGCCCAGTCGTTGCGGGTGTTCCGGTGGTGGAGTGCACGCATCGACGGTGCTCCATGTCTGAACCAACTCGCCAACCCTGTGTGTCCCTGCGATCTGCGGTTCACCAGTCGCCTTCGCCTCACGTTCACCCCGCGTGGGCGGGGGTCGTGCAGCAGGCGCTCGCAACACGCTGCTCATGGGCACCTTCTCGGCGGGGCCAACGAAACCGGCGACGGTGCAACGTGCGAGCGGAGGAGTCATCGACTCTTGTTCCACATGGTGAGCCACACCCTGGACGCGAGTCTTCAGATTCTCGGCACGGTGCACGTCATGCGGCGGCAGCGAGCGATGAAGTCTTTGCGCGCCGAGTTCGGTCGGTCGCCATGCGCTTTCTTTCGCGCTACGGAGATGCGGAGACGACGAATAGCCGCGACGACCTTGCTCAAGACGTGACCATGGTGGTCATGCAACAGCGGCACCGCATCGCGTCGCGCGGCAAGTGGTCGCACTACGTGCGCACTGTGGCTCGACGCTTTCGCTACCACGCGCTGAAGAGGCACCATCGCGCAACCGTGTTGAGCTTGGATGCGAACCCCGAGCTCGCACTGAGCTTCTCACGGCTGGATGCGCACGACGCGTCTGATCCGATGCGCATCCAGGATCGCGTGTTCGACAAGTCATGGCTCGTCGACCAGATCCAAGAGTCGCTTCAGTCCCAGCCGGAGTTCGATCGCGCGCTGATCCGCGACTTCTACGAAGGCGCGTCGCTCAAGGAGTTGGGGGTGCGCTACGGCGTGCCCGCGCAGAGCGCCAAAATGCGCATACACCGCTGCCGCAAGCGGCTGCGGATCGCAGCTCACCGACGCGTCGAGCTGTCCGGAGACACCGGGTGTGCATGACCACAGTGGTCGCCGCACGACGCCTGCTCACTGAATTCTGATCCCGAAGATCCTTCCCCAACTGTCTCAAACAGCCCCATAGAATCATGAAGACCCGATCTCCATCCTCTCCCGCATGCCTCCACGCGCTGTCCGTCTTGGGCGTTGTCGCTTGTCTAGTGTTCGCCGGTGGAGCGGCGGTTGCGCAAGCACCCAAGCTGCCCAAGCCCGCCGCAGCCAACGCGCAGGTTGATGCTCCGGCACTGAAGGTGTCCCCCGCGGGGCGAACCGCGCTGGCGGCGGCCAAGGCGGTCCGCGCCGAGGCCAAGGGCCTGCGCGATGCGGAGCGCGCGGCGGTCTTGAATCGCGCGATCACCGCTTACAGCGCGGTGTTCCAATCCTGCGTCGACGACAAGGCAGCGTGTGGTCGTGCGGCGTTCGAACTCGGTGGCCTGCATCGTCGCGTGGATGCGTTCGAAGCAGCGGATGCCGCCTACAAGCAGGCGATCCAGTTTGACCCGAAGCGCTTTCAACAGCGCGCTCTCTTCGAGATCGCGCACCTGCAGCGTCGACAGAAGAGTTGGCAAGAAGCGGTCACGACCTACCGTGAAGTGGCATCGATGGATGCGCAGTCCAAGCGCTCTCACACCGCGCGCGTCTGGGTTGCGCGCATGTTGGAGAAGCTCGACGACACTGGATCGCTCGATGCGTTCCGCTCGGCCGCTGAATCCGCGACGGGGCCACGGCAGGTTCTCGATGCCTGCAACTGGCTCGCCAAGGCGCTGGTTGCTAGCGGTGATCTCGCGGGCGCTGCTGCTGCGATTCAAACCGCAGAACGCTCTGTGGCTGGTGTGTCTGAGCAGGACGCCAAGCTGAAGGCTTCATTGCAGAAGGCGCTGGGCAAGATGTCCGCACGTCGCGCACTGCAGCGAGCAGAGGACAAGGTCAACCAAGCCGCGCGCGATGCGCAAGACATCGAGAATCAGGGCACCACGAAGCGGAATTCCTAGAGCGCGGTGTGTCGAGGTCCGAATCTACGGGTTTCGATCCTCCGAGCTCGGGTGCATCAAGCCCGATCAAACGACGCGGTCAGTCCTGCGAGTCCGCGTCGCGGATTGCCGTCAGGATGTCCGTACCGAAATCTTCCCACTTCTTGGGACCCAAGCCCGGTGTGTCGAGGAATCCGCGTTCATCTGTCGGCTTGGCCGCAGCAAGGTGATGCAGCGTCTTGTCGGTAAAGATGATGTACGCGGGTTTCTCGATCTCTCGCGCGCGGTTCTGTCGGAAGCGTCGCAGCGCTTCCATCACGGTTTGATCGACGTCCGCCGGCACTTCGGCGGGCGCCCTCGTTCCCTTGCTATCTCGCTTGCCTCGGGAACCGCGTGTTGCACGACCGGGTTGGGCTCGGTCTGGCAGCGGCGGAATCTCGGGCACGACGTCGCGCAGGAGCACGTCGCGGCCTCGCGATGACAGTTCGAGCAGAGTTCCTGAGCGGCTCCCGTCGGCACTCGTGAACTCCTCGCGAGCGAGCAGGTCCTCTTGGCCCATGAACTCGAGCAGCCCGCGGATGGACGCGTCGGATTCTCCAATCAGTCGCGGGATCTCGGGCATGCGTGCACGCACGAAGTCGGGTGTTTCTTTGTCGCCCAAGATTCGAGCGAGTCGATACGCGCCGAAGTTCACGTCGAGGTCGTGGATGAGGCGAAGCACCGTGCGGATGCGACTGAGCGTGACGGCGTCCGCAGGTGCGACCACAAGTTCTTGCCCGGTGCAAAGGTCGCATGTGCCGCACGCTTCGCCTTCACGGTTGGTGAAGTACGCACGAAGCGTCTTGAAGCGGCAGCCGCGGTCGATTTGAACGTAGTCGAGGATCGCGCCCAAGCGCTCGTTGTCGCGTCGACGTTTCTTCCCAAGCGTCGCGCTGTCGACCGGACAGGTGGTGGGGAGTTCGGTCGGGTCTTCTGCGATGAGCGTGTCTCCGTCGGCGGAGAGTTCACGAGGGCAAGCCGCAACCAGCAAGCGCAGGACGGTCTTCAACGAGGCGAAGTTCTTCTCTTGGGTTTCGTCGCGCAGCTCATCCACGGTCCAAGCGGTGGAGCGGCCGCTGCGGACGAGTTCGAAGACTCGGCGAACCAGTTCGGGGCTGGGGTTGG